>NZ_JBALOS010000264.1:0-7534 GCF_036962765.1 Neobacillus drentensis | reverse complement strand
GATTATCTTTCTATATGGTCATTTTAGCACTTTATAAGAGTTATCAAGCATGACAAATTTGTCAAAAGTTCGAAAATTACAGTAAAAAAGGAAAAGAGATATAAACTCTTTTCCTGTCTTAATTTCAAATTATGAAAATAATTTCTTTGGTACTGCACTCATGACGATGATGATTATGATTGCACTGATGATGAAACTTGGCAGCATGAACGTTCCATTATATAGTAGTGAGTATACAGCTACTGGCTGTCCCTTTGGTGCATATTCTCCAAAGAACAAAATTCCCGAGACAACGTGACATAGGTATCTTAAGGCACTTCCAAACAATGCACCGATAATTACAAATGTCATCCACTTTCCTTTTTCATGGTTAGATATAGATTTCTTTACTTGGTTGGCAAAAATACCCGCTAACCCTACTATAGTAAAGGCAAGAAAATAATCAATAAATCCTTGAAGGAATGTATATACTTGAGCAAATCCAAGGACCACTTGCAATAAACCTAGAATAAATCCTGTTAATAGTCCGCCCTTAATCCCCCAACGATAGGCCATTAAGAAGATTGGTACCATTGCAATTGACACTGAACCGCCCTGTGGCCATACTTTTAGCGATAATATTCCTGCTACAAAATCCAATAAAAAAGCTAAAGCAGCAAAAACGGCCACCTCGGCGATAAACAATGTGTTACTTCTTTTTTGATTCATCAACGTCTCTCCTTAATCATCTATTTGGACCATTTTGATTTCTTCTTATTTTAAGATGTGCCGCAAAATGGAAGCGCAAAAAAAGCAATGCATGACAATAAGGATGTCTGCATTGCTTTCATTTTAAGCAAACCACATCCCTACGCTAGTGTTACCTAACAGGTTCATAGGGTCAGAACTCAAACGTTCACTCTCAGCCGCATGAAAAGCAGCTCCCCCTGTGGAAGTATTCAATCGTTTCCATAGAAAAATATACTCTTCTTTTATTCCATATACAAGGAAAATATTACTTTTGGATTGTTTTACTAACGAATCTAATCGGTAATAAAAACTTCCATATATTGCATGGATAGATTTCAAGACTTTTCTTATAAAAAAAGGAGGATTTTCTTTTTTTTCATCGAATAAACCATTTAGGAAGTTTTTTGCCAATAACATAGGGGGAAAACGGCATGTTCACGGAGAAACAAACAGATTTACTTGATTTTTTCAGTCGAAATAAACAGAAATTAATTCAAGAATGGGAAAATGCCATTGTTACCATTCAAGCTGATCCATTTAAAACAAAAATTCACGATAACGGCGAGGCATTACTCGAAGTTTTACTTAATATGCACAAAATGACCGAACAAGAGGTTTTAGAGATTATCGAAAAGCTTGCAATTGAAGTATCAGAGGAAAGAGTTTTGGCTGATATTAACCTTGGAGATTTTGTTTATAATGTAAATATCGGCAGAACAGTTTTATACAGCCAATTAAGCGAAACTGGGATTCCATGGGAAGTAATGCAAGTAGCATTAAACAGGATAAATTTTTGTTTCGATAAATTTTTATACTATGCTGTATCACATTACTCTGAAGCAAAGAACAAAATTATTGAAGAAAAAACCATGCACATTGATTCTACCCACCAAGATCGATTAACACTGCTTGGCCAGATGACATCCAGTTTTATTCATGAGTTTCGGAACCCACTAACATCTGTTCAAGGATTTATCCAACTGCTAAAAGCGGATTATCCGGATATGAAATATTTAGATATCATTTCAAGTGAGCTGGATCAACTGAATTTTCGCATCTCACAATTCCTCCTTTTATCAAAGAAGGAACTGATTGGCAAAGAAAAAGATGACTTTAATTTAAATAAATTAGTAGAGGAAGTATTGAACTTCCTATATCCAAGCATTCTTGACGGAAAAGTAAAAATTAGAAAAGAACTAAGTGAAGATATTACTCTTAATGGGTATGCAGATGAAATTAGGCAGGTTTTAATTAATATTATCTTTAATGCGATTGATGTATTAAATCATGATGAGAATCCAAATCCAACGATCGAAATCAATAGCCGTCTCGAAGATCAGTTCATTAAAATCAATATTACCAACAATGGACCCGTGATCCCCGCGGAACTAAGAAAATCAATTTTCGAACCATTTTTTACAACAAAAAAACTGGGTACAGGTTTAGGCTTGTTTGTATGTAAAGAAATTATCGAAAAGCATAAAGGGAATTTAGAATGTGATTCTTCTCCTGATAAAACAACATTTTCAATTCTCTTACCTGTTGCAGCCTTAACACCTTAACCTTAATTGAATTTGAAATTTCGTCGCCCATGTGACCAATCCCACTTTATTTAAAGCAGGGATTTTTTTATTTCTCTTTAATAATTCCTCCCGTACCGAACCTAATATGCATATGATGAACTAAAAATTTATATCGGGAGATTAGAGACCAATGTTTACATTAAAGGTTGATAATGAAATTGAACTCCAGTTATTTCAAACGCATCACGCCTTACGACTATATCATTTGGTTGAAGATAACCGTGAACATTTGCGGGAATGGATGCCTTGGGTGGATAGCATGAACTCTCCCTATCAGTTTGAGTCCATAATACCGATATGGCTAAACCAATTTGCAGATAATAGTGGATTAAATGTGGGGATACTTTATAAGGGTGAACTGGTCGGTTCCATTGGGTTACATCAAATCGATTGGCATAACCGAATGACAAGTATCGGTTATTATCTTTCAAAAAAGGGAGAAGGTCATGGCATCATGACTCGTTCAGTTCAAGCCTTACTAAATTACGCATTTTTCCAGATAGGATTAAATCGAGTTGAAATTCGCTGTGGTGTCAAAAACAAAAAAAGCCGTGCTATACCAGAAAGACTTGGGTTTAGTAAGGAAGGGATCATTAAGGATGGCGAACAATTATATGGCCGCTTTCATGACCTCTATATTTATAGTATGCTTGCCCGTGACTGGAATAAACGAGTTCCTTATTAGGATACAACCATCAACATCTAGTTCTTTTGTATGCTGCCTTTAGGCAGCATTTTTTTAGGTCGATTTGCTAATAGATTTTTTTTTTAAATAATGTATTGAAACCAACGTAAGTGAGGTGGCATACCTTACCTCTTGTAAGGTGATAGATGATTTGGATGAATGTAGTTATTATCGTTATCCTAATAGGCTTTACAGCCCTTTTTGTGGCTTCAGAATTTGCGATGGTAAAGGTTCGATCCACAAGAATTGATCAATTATTATTAGAAGGAAATCCAAAAGCCGAAGCAGCAAAAAAGTTAATATCTAATTTGGATGGCTATTTATCTGCCACCCAGGTTGGGATTACCATCATCTCCCTAGTTTTAGGCTGGCTTGGTGAGCCCACTATTCGAGAACTGCTCAATCCTATTTTTGATCTGATTCACATACCTTTATCCCTCAAACACATTATTTCGTTTATTTTTGCTTTCATTGTCATAACTTATTTCCATGTCGTCATTGGCGAATTATCACCGAAAACGATTGCGATTCAAAAGGCAGAAGAAATTCTCTTGATTATTGCTCGTCCGCTCATCTTGTTTTATAAACTGATGTACCCGTTTATTTGGATATTAAATCGTTCAGCTCGGTTTGTTACTGGTCTTTTTGGAGTACAACCGGCATCCGAGAATGATATCGTCTTGTCAGAGGAGGAATTGAGGTTAATTCTTTCGCAAAGCTATGAAAGCGGAGAAATTAATCAATCTGAATATCGATATATGAATCGAATATTTGAATTTGATAACCGGATTGCTAAAGAAATTATGGTCCCTAGAACTGAACTTATAACTCTTTCCATAGATGCCTCCATGGAAGAAGTTATTGAAATCGTTAAAGAAGAAAAATACACTCGATATCCCTTAATTGATGGGGACAAAGATAATATTTTAGGGGTTATTAACATTAAGGAAGTCTTAACAGATTGCATCCAGCAAAAATGTACGGGCGACCGACCTCTTCTACCCTATCTAAAACCAGTGATTCATGTTATTGAAACCATTCCCATTCAAGAGCTTCTCGTCAAACTGCAAAAAAACCATTCACATATGGCAGTTTTATCTGATGAATATGGCGGTACAGCAGGTATTGTCACGGTTGAAGACATTCTTGAAGAAATTGTTGGTGAAATAAGGGATGAGTTTGACTTGGATGAGCTCCCTCTTATCCAGAAAAAAGCAGACGGCCATTTCATTTTAGATGGAAAAGTTTTAATCAGTGAAGTAAACGATCTACTCGGCACCACACTGGATGAGGAGGATGTAGATACAATAGGCGGCTGGTTTTTAACACAAAAGTTTGACGTACATAAAGGTGATTCTATTGAAAACGACGGATTTGTATTTAAAATTAATGAGATCGAAGGTCACCATATCTTGTACATTGAAGTTAGCAAAGTAGACACCGATACTAAAAAAGCAGAAGTGGCTCCTGAGTAGGAGTTGCTTTTATTTTGTATAATTTTTGTAATATTTAGTCTTTTTTTGTTCATATTCACTTTGTTTTCCCATAAAATATAGTTATCTACCAATATACTAACCAGAACGTTTGACTGTATAGTTTAAATTCTTTATAATTATTGTTAATTTATAAAATTGTCGAGGTGGTAAGATGACCATTAGACGATATTAGGAAAAAACAAGAAATAAATTTAAGGCAATATGAGCTAATTTTTTTATCAAACTGGGAGGTGACTCCTTACCTGTCTAAAAAACAGGATAAGGGAACTTATTTGGACATATTTAACTTGGTTATTATAGCCATTTTAATTGCATTAACTGCTTTTTTTGTTGCTTCTGAATTTGCTATTATACGAGTTAGAAGCTCCAGAATTGATCAGTTAATTGAAGAAGGAAATTCGAGTGCTGTGACTGCTAAAAGAGTAATTTCTAATCTTGATGAATACCTTTCCGCCTGTCAGTTGGGGATAACCATAACCGCCCTTGGTTTAGGATGGCTTGGTGAAGCAACATTTGAAAAGTTGCTCCATCCGCTGTTTGAAGGATTGCATATTCCCGAAAGCTTTAACCAAGTAATATCTGTAGGTTTTGCATTTGCGGCTATTACCTTTTTACATGTAGTAGTTGGTGAACTTGCTCCAAAAACATTGGCGATTCAGAAGGCAGAATGGATTACTTTAGTGATGTCACGTCCGCTTGTACTTTTTTACAAGGTTATGTACCCTGTTATTTGGTTACTAAATGGCTCTGCACGAATTACGACTAAATTTTTCGGGCTTAAGCCTGTTTCAGAAAACGAAATTGCTCATACAGAGGAAGAACTTCGAATTATCCTATCTGAAAGCTACAAAAGTGGTGAAATTAACCAATCAGAGTTTAAGTATGTAAATAAAATTTTTGAATTTGATAACCGTATTGCCAAAGAGGTTATGGTACCGAGAACGGAAATCGTTTCCTTATCTAAAGAAGATACCTTAGAGACTTTCCTTCAGGTATTACGGGAAGAGAAATTTACACGGTATCCGATCATTGATGGGGATAAGGATCATATCATTGGGCTGATCAATATAAAAGAAGTTATGACAGATTTAATTGGTAATGAAAAACTTGCAGAACGGACTCTAGAAAACTATACTCGGCCAATTATAAGAGTAATAGAAACAATTCCAATCCATGACTTATTAGTAAAAATGCAAAAGGACCGTGTTCATATGGCGATTTTGATGGATGAATATGGCGGTACTTCAGGACTTGTTACAGTAGAAGATATCCTTGAAGAGATTGTAGGGGAAATTCGTGACGAATTCGATATGGATGAAATTCCAGAGATTCGCAAAATTAAGGATAATCATTATATAATCGATTCTAAAGTTTTAGTTAGTGAAGTGAATGATCTTTTAGGGGTAGAAATTGACGATGAAGATGTCGATACAATTGGTGGTTGGATTTTAACCGAAAATTACGAAGCAAAAGAAGGCGATATCCTCCTTCATGAAACCTATTCCTTTAAAATTCTCGATATGGAAGATCATCATATTAAGTATATTGAAGTCACCAAAAATGCCAATAATGAAGATGTAGTCAGTCAACAAGTCTCCATACCCAATTCAGAAGTGCTTTCTTAATACACTATTAAACCAGACGGAAAATCAATCCGATCTGGTTTTTTTGTTAAACATCATAGTACTTTTGTCCAGTCAAGCTCCCCCGTTTAAGCATACTCTAATTTCAAAGGAGGGGAAGAATATGGATCGATTAGGAAGTTTATTTTTATTTTGTATCTTAGCTGGCTTTGCTTTAGTTCATATGCCAAGCATTTCATTCCTAGCTGGCCTGTCATCATTTTTCCATGTTGTCGGTGCACTTGCAATTTTAGTATTTGGTTTATTGTTGCTTTTCCTAGGCGTTAAAGCAATATTCAAAGAATTGTAAGCGTTTTCTAAACGAAAACAAAAAAGATCAGATCATTTTCAATCTGATCTTTTTTCTATCTTGCTAAAATGATTATTTACACTTAAAAATAATCATATTCTCTTCCAACTTTGCGATTTTTACTAAATGTGAATCAAGTCGGCGATTGATATGCTGTATATCACGATTGTTTGTCTCTTCAATCCGCTGCAGAGATTCTTTTATATCGGAAAGGTCAATTTGATTTACTTCCACCCGGTGTTCAATGCTATCCATTTTTTCAAGCCGAGAAAGTCGTTTTTCAATACTTTCTAATGTATCATTCAATGTACGAAATAAACTTTTTATGTCATTAACATTATCTGTTAGCTTATTTATATCCTGCACCATTGGAATACCCCCTTCACTGCTTTTATATTATCATCATTTTCACTTTATAAATGTTACAATATCAGCAACACTTGCTCGACAGCGAAATCGAACGATATTTTCCAACCCTTTAATACATATGCCCTCATCTACACGGATACATGTGAACGTTTTATGGAAAATAAATGAACAATTTAAAACATCATAAAACCTCTCGATGGTGCGTGAATAATATCACATGCAAAACCGCTGCAAAGTTATACCCTTTTGATATAGGGAATGGAAAACAAACTTTTATCTAGTTTACTATCCGAGCCATCCCATATGAATCATTACCTAATAGATAAAGGTGGGTGCATTTAGATGTTCATGTCTGTCGACGAAAAAGCTGCGACATGGTTCACAAAAGAATTCGCAATAAATAAAACGTTTTTCATTCGGATGTTTCCTCAATATGCTGGTTTTGGAATAAAGCATAAAGGTTTTAGCCTTGCTTTTTCAGCTGAATCACCTGGTCATGTTGGATATTCTTATGAAATTAATGGTATTACCTTTTTTGTTGAAGTAAATGATGTATGGTTCTTTGAAGATACTGAAGTAACCTTAACCATTGATGAGAACCTTGATGAGATTTTGGTCAGGTACCAAGAACTCACAACCTTAGCGGTAAATTAATATTTTATTGTGATACAGATACTCTCTTTTTTAACCCGGACGGGCACGATTAGACTCCACCAGCACAGATTAAATCGTTGCGCTGG
>NZ_JBALOS010000263.1:0-3795 GCF_036962765.1 Neobacillus drentensis | reverse complement strand
AAAATATCTCTTTTAACTATTATAATAATTTTCATTTCTTAACCGAAAATACTCTACACCTATAGTGATTTCGTAAAAAGAAGCTGTCTCTGTAACATATTGAATGTCTTTCACTTCAACATTTTTCAATAGATCTAGATAAGTTTCTATACCATACTGAGTATTTATCATTTTTGCATCCAATACATTCATGAACTTCACATCCTTTTCTATCATCATATACATTGTTTTCATTACCATTTCACAAATAATGAGCTATTTTTCTTCACCTATTTTTATTGACTCTTTTTCTATTAAATGTGACAGATGTAATTCTGTTAGTTTTTTTCAACAACATGTCCACCAAATTCGTTTCTTAATGCAGCTACCACTTTACCTGTAAAAGTATCGCTGTCTAATGAACGGTAACGCATCAAAAGAGACATTGCGATAACAGGAGTGGCTGCTTGTAAATCTAAAGCTGTTTCAACTGTCCATTTCCCTTCACCAGAAGAGTGCATAATCCCTTTAATTTCATCTAGCTTTGCATCTTTTGTAAATGCACGTTCAGTCAACTCCATGAGCCATGAACGAATAACTGAGCCGTTATTCCACACTCTAGCCACTTTTTCGTAGTCAAAATCGAACTTGCTTTTTTCTAATACCTCGAATCCTTCACCAATCGCTGCCATCATACCGTATTCAATTCCATTGTGAACCATTTTTAAGAAATGACCGCTCCCTGCTTTACCAGCATAGATAAATCCGTTTTCGACAGCTGTATCCTTGAAAATAGGTTCCACGATGCTCCAGGCTTCAGGGTCTCCACCAATCATATAAGATGCTCCATTACGAGCACCTTCCATTCCACCAGAAGTACCGGCATCCATAAAGTGAATTCCTACTTCTTTTAGCTGGTTATATCGGCGAATGGATTCCTTATAGTGAGAATTTCCAGCTTCAATTACGATATCTCCAGTGCCTAATAATGGTGTCATTTCATCAATTACTGAATCTACCACAGCATGCGGAACCATAATCCATACAACTCTTGGTTTTTCTAATGATTCAACAAGTTCTTTTAAATCAGATGTACCTTGAGCACCGTATTTCTTCATTTCTTCAACGGCACTTCCATTACATCGAAAGCTACTCCTTCGTGCTTGTTATCAATTAAATTTTGACCTAAGTTTAATCCCATTTTTCCTAAACCAATTAATCCAACTTTCATGTTCATTTCCTCCTTAATAATCTAAAAATATTCTGCATCTTTTATTACTACCACCATTTATATCCTTCCTCTGCCAATAATTGGTAGGAAGCATCTGGTCCCATTGACCCGGATGGATATAATTGAAGGGGAATTGTATTTTCCTCAAAAGCCTCTAAGATTGGCTGTACCCATTTCCAAGACAACTCCACTTCTTTCCAAAGTGCAAAGAATGTTGAGTCGCCACGCATTGCATCGTAAATTAAAAGCTCATACGCTTCAGGAACATCTGCTTGTTTAGCAGAAAAATCAACATTGACTGGTTCGATTTTTCCATTGTTTAATGGGTTTTTACTATTTAATTGTAATGAAACACTTTCGTTTGGATTGATTTCAATCACTAAAAGATTTGGCGCAGTTTCTTCCTCTTGAGTCCTATACAAATCCTTTAAAGTATTTTTGAATTCAATCACAATTCGGGTGGATTTCTCTGTCATTCTTTTTCCTGTACGGATATAGAAAGGAACCCCTCTCCAAAAATCATCATCCACACATAGACGGACAGCCACAAATGTGTCATTTAAAGAAGAAGGAGCAACTTCAGGTTCTCTTGTATACCCAACAACTGGTTTACCTTGGATTTCACCAGGACCATATTGACCTCGAATCACATGATTCACCACATCCTCTTTCTTTAATGGACGAAGTGATTCTATTACTTTTCTCTTTTCATTGCGGATCTCTTCTGCACTAATTTGTTTTGGCAGCTGCATTGCTGTCATCATCAACATTTGCAGCATATGATTTTGAAACATGTCGCGAATAGCCCCAGCTTGATCATAATAACCAGCTCTCTCTTCAACCCCAACTGTTTCGCTTGCAGTAATTTGCACATTTGCAATGTATTGGTTGTTCCATAATGCTTGAAGCACTGGATTTGCAAATCCTAACGCTTCCAGGTTTTGTACCATCGGCTTTCCAAGATAGTGGTCGATGCGAAAAATTTCTTCTTCATCAAAAGCTTTACTTAGTTTATCGTTTAATTCTTGAGCCGATTTTAAGTCATGTCCAAACGGTTTTTCGATAATTAGACGTTTCCAACCTTTAGTAGAACTTAGACCACTCTCTTTAATGTTGAAAGCAATCACATCAAAAAACTCTGGAGCAACAGATAGGTAGAACATACGATTTTCTGGAATATTCAATTCTTCTTCACGTTGTTTAACGAGTTCAAGTAATCCTTTATATCCTTCAGCCTTGATTGCATCTACATGGCTATACCGAAAGGCACGGATAAACACTTCAAGGTTTAAATCGTCATTTAGTGATCGTCTAGAAAATGTTTTTAAGGAATCTTCCACATGGTTTTGGAAATCAGTATCTGATAAATCTCCTCTGCCCACCCCAATAATTGAGATGGGCAGAGGTAATTTTTGATCCAAAAATAAATTATATAGAGCCGGGAAGATTTTTCTTTTTGCTAAGTCCCCTGTCGCCCCAAATAAGACAAATGTCATTGCCTCCATTTTACATACCTCCAAAATTAATAATTTCACTTATGCCTTTCTTAAAAAACTACTATAACTCTTGATAGCCAATCCCTGGCTTAGCCATAGTTTTATTTGAACCTGATTGGACCGTCATAATGATGTCCCTAAAATGCGAATGACTCTTTTTGGACAATAACCATTATTCGATGTGAAGGTTAGGCATCTTGATCAAACTTTGTGATGCTTTGCATGTAACCCGAACATACTATTCACCCTTTCAATGTAGTAAACTGAATGCGGAAGATCAGATGACTGATCAATAACCACAGTATTTCGTGAATCCAATTTTGCAACAAGATGTAAGTATAATACCTACATATTTTAAATGGAAGTACGCACATTTTATTTAAATAGTGATAAAAAAATAACATAATAACAAAATGTATACTAAAGGAAATAAACTCATCATTTTTGTGTTAAATAAATTAAAAAGCCAGGGTGAGCATCCTCTCCCTGGCCACAAATAAATTTTGTTGAGAACAGTATTCTTTATGTGTTGAAGCTTTTGGCGTAATAAGCGAGCTATCTAAACCGGATGTCTCACACATAAGAAGCCTCCATAATTGCATTAGGATCAACTGACAATATAACCCTTTTTTATTTCGAATAAATAAATGGATTGGTTATACAATAGATTATTTTCTTCTTTTTACTTAAAAATCCACCTTCACCATATAAATAGGTAATACTCATATTTAATTCTTTGATTATCCTTTCACCAATTTCGTCCGGTTTTTCTGTAATGATCATGACAGATTTCCCATGATTAAATCCATCCAAAACATAATTAATCATTTTTGCAACAATATAATACACGGCAAGTGACAGCATGGCTTTTTCTAGTGAAAAGACAATAGAAATGTCTTTATTAATAAGAGATTTTTATAAACAACATCAACAATGACAATTGGGCAATTATCAAGCAACTTATACAGAAAATAGGCCATGTGGAATGGTGCATTGTTTCTTTTAAAGTTAATAGTAAGACTATATAAGCCGTTTGTCTTATAGTATACTTTTTAGCACTATGTAAAATAAAAGTGCGTACTTTTATTG
>NZ_JBALOS010000262.1:3264-6506 GCF_036962765.1 Neobacillus drentensis | reverse complement strand
TTTAGATGAAATTGGTGAGTTGTCGTTAGCCAATCAAGTAAAAATCCTCAAATTTATTCAGGAGAAGCAATTTTATCGTGTCGGTGGAACGAAGCTTAGGACCGTTGATTTCCGGATCCTTGCCGCAACAAATATAGACTTAGAAAAAGCGGTAGAAGAAAAAACCTTTAGACACGACCTCTTTTTTCGGTTAAATGTTGTACCCATTACCATTCCGCCATTAAGGAGGCGTTCCACTGATATTATTCCGTTAATTGAACACTTTTTAACGTATTTTTCACAAAAGTATGGTCGTGAACGGAACCTTGATGAAGGTGTTCTACATCTGTTATTTACTCAAGAGTGGAAAGGAAATGTCCGTGAACTAATCAATTTAATTGAAAGACTGGTTGTCACGTCACCGAAACAATTGATTGAAATCGAAAACTTACCTGCTCAATTCCGAAAGTCTTATACAGATGAGACGTCTGTTGATGATCGAAATCGTTCTTTGAATGAAATTCTTGATAGTGTGGAAAAGCAAGTGCTAATGAAAGCTAGGAAACAATACAAAACAACGATAGATATGGCAAAAGCATTAGGAATAAGTCAACCTTCAGTGTTTAGAAAAATCAGAAAATACGGAATAGATTAAAATTGGCACGAAACTTGCACTATTTTTAAGTGATGAGAAAGGGGGAGATAGTAAGGCGAAGAGATGGACAGTTAATTATATTTATACAGGAATAATAAGTAATAATATCTCTAAATAACATTTCCTTTGTATTTTTATATTTATTTTTGCATATTCAATTGATTATAGAATATTAAGAAAATATATTGACATAAAATAACTGAATATTTATATTAAAAGAATGTTATTCGTTTCTAATGCTGCAAGAGTGAAGAAGGGGTGGAATATGAAAGTAACAGTTGGACCAGCTCAATATATTAGAAATAAGGGTTTACTAGAAGAAGCGGGAACATACATAAAAAACTTCGGAAAAACTGCCGCTCTTATTGGAGGACAAATTAGTAGAGAACTTGTAGAAGTTTCATTGCAAAAGAGTTTGTTAGCGCATGGGATATTATTGAAGCATTCGCTTTGGTATGGGGGAGAATCTTCTCAAACGAATATCGATAGATTAGTAGCCGAATTAACGGATAAAAATATCGATGTTCTTATTGCCACTGGTGGAGGCAAAGCAATTGATACGGTTAAGGCGGTTGCTTACCAACTTAACAAACCGTTAATTGCCATCCCAACCATCGCAGCTACCTGTGCAGCTGCTACGCCGATTACAATTCTTTATAGCAATGAAGGTGAATTTATTGGAATTGAACGACGGGCAAAAGCTCCAGATTTAGTCTTAGTCGATTCAGAAATCATTTTAAAGGCACCGGTTCGTTTTTTAATAGCTGGTATTGGCGATACATTGGCTAAATGGTTCGAGACGAAATCCTCTGTGAAAAAAGCGACACCAAACGTATTAAATCAGACTGCCGTAGCGATAGCAGGTCAAGTTTATCAAACGTTGCTTCAAATTGGGAAAGAGGCCGTAACATCCGTTCGATCCCAAACAGTGACAAATGAGTTAGAAGATATCATCGATACCGTTATTTTAGTCAGTGGCAGTGTCAGTGGGTACGGCGGGGATGACTGCCGGACAGCCGGAGCCCATGCGATTTATTCTGGGTTAACGATTTTTCCTGAAGTTCACCACACCTATCATGGTGAAATTGTTGCCTTTGGGATTCTTGCACAGTTGTGTATGGAGAATACAAGCGAGGAAGAACTGAAAAAGTTAATAAGTTATTACCAGGAGGTAGGACTTCCCTTTACCTTAAAGCAAATGGGAATAACGAACTTAACAGAAAGTCAGTGGCTGAAGTTTGGTAATATTACCGTTACCATCGAGGATATGGCAAATATGCCATTTGAAGTCACACCTGAAATGGTGATCGGAGCCGTTCGTCAAGCCGACGAGTTAGGTAAGAGTATGTTACCCGGTGTTCTTCATACGTGATACCGTTTTAAGGTGCAACATGGCTAAAAAACTGCCATTCTATCAAACTAGCGATACTTTTTATTAAAAACAAGGGGGAATCTTGAATGAAGAAATGGTTATTGGTTGTTTGTTCGCTGGTGTTGTTATTCGCACTAGCAGCATGTGGTAAAAAGGATGCGGCAAGTAGTGCACAGGATGGGAAGTCGTCTGAACCATTGAAAGTGACACTGCCAACTTGGACAGGATATGGTCCGTTATTTTTAGCAAAAGAAAAGGGCTTTTTCAAAAAGAATGGGATTGATGTAGAACTTTCCATTGTAGAAGGATTAGGTGAACGTAAACAAGCATTAGCCAGTGGGAAAATTGATGGAATGGCAACGGCGCTGGATGTGCAGGTTTCCTTAGCGGCATCAGAAATCCCAGTTCAAGTAGTTTGGTTATTGGATGATTCTTACGGCGGGGACGGGATTCTCGTTAAAAAGGGAATTAATAGTGTCAAAGATTTAAAAGGCAAACAAGTAGCATTTGAAGTTGGTTCAACAAGCCATATGCTCGCATTACAAGCCTTAAAACAAGGTGGATTAACTGAAAAAGACGTACAAGTGGTGCAAATGTCTGCCGGGGATGCGGGTGCTGCTTTTGCAGCTGGTAAAGTGGATGCCGCTGTTACATGGGAGCCTTGGTTATCCAAAGGGGCACAAGCAAACGGTAAAGTTTTGTTAACAACCAAAGATTTATCTGGAATCATTGTCGATACGGTCAGCTTTAAAGAAGATGTAATTAAAAACCGTCCTAAAGATGTGAAAGCTTTTGTTAAGGCGATGGGCGAAGCAATGACCTACTGGAAAGAACATGAAAAAGAAGCGGACGAAATTATGGCTAAAGGTTTGAACATTGATGTCAAAGAATTTGAAGGAACTGTTACTGGTTTGAAATTCTTCTCGAAAGAGGATAACGAAAAGTTATTTGGGACAGAAAGTGCAAAAGGTTCGATCTATCAATCAACAGAAAATGCGATTTCGTTTTACAAAGATCAAAAGCTGCTTAAAACAGAGCCAAAAGCAGAAGATGTCATCAATCCAAGTTTCCAAAAGTAAGAAGTTATCTAGCGAAATTAAGTTTGGATTCACGTTGATCAGCCTGACTCATGAGTTGTTTATTTACCCTCATCAGTTAGGCTTTTTTACAAAGGCTCTTTTCGTAAACTTTGTTGCTTTTGGAGTTTAATAAGGGTTATTTACTAAGTTTCTAGGC
>NZ_JBALOS010000262.1:0-3253 GCF_036962765.1 Neobacillus drentensis | reverse complement strand
TATGCGAAAATAGCCTTTACAAAATAGAACGCATAAGAAAATAGGTGAGATAAAATGATAGCAAAATTGTTTACTCCTAATAAGGAAATACCAAAAATGTTTTATACGTCGGCCGGCTTCTTAACATTTATTATTTTTCTATTAATTTGGTCTGTACTCAGTTACGGACAAATTGTTAATCCTTTATTCTTACCAACTCCCACTGCTGTATTAGCTACAGCCGTTGATATGTTCGTAAATGGTCAGATTCTTTCTGATATTGGGATCAGTTTTACAAGGGTTCTTTTTGGGTTTCTTGCCGCTGCCATTATCGGAATACCTTTAGGGATCTTAATGGGATCATTGCGGATAATGGAGGGAGCGTTTGAACCAATCATCGGATTCATTCGCTATATGCCGGCATCAGCCTTTATTCCATTACTTATTCTTTGGATAGGTCTTGGCGAGACAGAAAAAATGAGTGTCATTTTCTTAGGAACGTTTTTTCAGCTTACGTTGATGATTATGGACGTCACCAAGAATGTTCAAAATGATTTAGTTGATGTTTCCTACACTTTAGGGGCAAAGAAGGCCCAGGTATTCACAAAGGTTATTTTGCCTGCTTCATTACCGGGAATTGTTGATACGCTTCGGATTACTTTCGGCTGGGCGTGGACATATTTAGTGGTTGCTGAAATCGTTGGCGCATCTAGTGGTTTAGGATATATGATCATGCAAGCATCGCGTTTTCTGCAGCCAGATAAAATCATCGTTGGAATCTTGATTATTGGATTACTGGGGCTGATTACAGATATTCTCTTTAAAGCCATATACAAGGCTTCGTTTTCTTGGATGAGAAAGGATGGTTTCTAGATGGTTACACCTGGATTGAAAGTAAAAGAAGTCGAAAAAATAGTTGTACCAAAACAGAGAGAATCTATTGTAAAAATAACGGGAACCCCAAAGTTAGAAATTAAAGAGGTAGGAAAGGTCTTTAAAACAAAAAAAGGGGAAACGACTGCATTGGAAAAAACCTCCTTTTCGATTGAGGAAGGGGAATTCGTGACAATTTTAGGTCCTTCGGGTTGTGGTAAGTCAACCGTATTACGGATTGTTGCAGGGTTAGAAGATGCCACGTCCGGTCAAGTTCTTCTTGATGGGCAGGAAATCAATGGACCTGGACCTGATCGCGGTATGGTATTTCAATCGTACACGTTATTTCCATGGTTATCCGTAAAAGACAATATTACCTTTGGGTTAAAGCTAAAGGGTGTTTCAAATAAAGAAAGAGATGATATTGCTAGGCACTACTTGCAATTAATCGGTTTAGAAGGATTTGAAAACCATTTCCCGATTCAATTATCTGGCGGGATGAAACAGCGTGTCGCGATTGCACGCGCATTGGCAAACGATCCAAAAATATTATTAATGGATGAACCTTTTGGAGCTTTGGATGCCCAAACACGGAACATTATGCAAGAAGTTCTCCTGAAGGCATGGGAAGAGTCCAAAAAGACGATTTTATTTATCACGCATGATGTGGATGAATCGATCTTTTTAGCTGATTCCGTTTATGTGATGACTGCAAGACCAGGGCGTTTAAAGAAGAAGATTCCAATTACCTTAGAGAGACCAAGGGATTTCAGTGTGAAGGCTACAGTGGAATTTGCCGAATATAAAGAAGAATTATTGTCATTAATTCGTGATGAAACTTTAAAAGCGATTAAATAAATAGAGAATTCTAGGTTTAGACAATTTCGAGAGTTAAGTATACGAATACGGAGGTAAAAGTATGGAGAACAAATGGGATCACCTGGTGAAAAATATGCCAAATCGACTTGCACCTAGCATGGCAAAGGATCATCCAAATCTTCCAGTAGTTAAAGAGGAAGGCTGCTATTACTTTGGTGTGGATGGAAAGAAATATCTTGATTTTACGTCAGGGATTGCTGTAACTAATGTAGGCCATCGTCATCCCAAGGTTGTTCAAGCCATTAAAGATGCTGCCGATGGATTGATGCACGGTCCCTCTGGCGTGATTATGTATGAGTCCATTTTACGTTTAGCCGATGACCTTGCTAATATTTTACCTGGAGATCTTGATTGCTTTTTCTTTGCCAATAGTGGGACGGAAGCAATCGAAGGAGCTCTTAAACTAGCAAAATATGTAACGAAACGTCCTTATGTTATTTCCTTTACCGGTTGTTTCCATGGCCGTTCGTTAGGTGCATTAAGTGTGACCACATCTAAAAGCAAGTACAGAAAATTTATCCAGCCATCAGGTCTTACTTATCAAGTTCCCTACGCGAATGTAAAAGAATGTCCAGAAGGTATGGATCCTGAAGCCTATGTGATCGAAAAATTAGAAAAAGATTTCGCCTCCTTATTTAGTCATCAAGTAACACCGGAAGAGGTCGCTTGTGTCATTTTAGAGCCTGTTCTCGGTGAAGGCGGTTATGTTGTTCCACCGAAGGGCTGGTTGAAAAAGGTTCGCGAAATTTGTGATCGCCATAATATTTTACTCATTTTTGATGAGGTTCAAACTGGGTTTGGCCGTACAGGTCAATGGTTCGCCGCCCAAACTTTTGACGTAACACCGGATATTATGGCGATTGCTAAAGGAATTGCCAATGGTCTTCCGCTCAGCGCGACGGTTTCTTCCAGTGAATTAATGAAACAATGGCCACTCGGAAGTCATGGTACGACATTTGGCGGCAACCCAATTGCTTGTTCTGTTGCACTCGCGACATTGGAAGTGATGAAAGAAGAGAACCTCCTTGAAAACACAAGGAATATGGGGAGTTATGCTGTTCAGCAACTAGAAAAGATTAAGGAAAGACACCCTGTAATTGGTAGCATCCGTGCTGTGGGCTTAATGATTGGGATTGAAATCATTGATCCAGTGACAGGTGGACCGAATGGAGCAGGATTGTTAAAAATTCTTGATCTTGCCCTTGAAAAAGGTGTCTTATTCTATCTTTGCGGAAATCACGGCGAAGTCATTCGAATGATTCCTCCATTAATCGTCACAAAGGAACAAATTGATGAAGGTCTTCGTATGTTTGATGAAGCATTATCGGAGTATGAAGCAACGCTGATGCAGCCAGTAAAATAATAGATAGAATGGAAAGCTAATTTTGGTCGCCAATTCACTCGATTGGCGACTATTTTATTTTCATCCTTCATTCTGATCTTATTGCCAAGTTGCTAAATAAAGACTAGATAATGGTGTCTAGTAAATATTTTAGAGCTTGAGACTTAAACGATCCAATAC
>NZ_JBALOS010000261.1:0-21044 GCF_036962765.1 Neobacillus drentensis | reverse complement strand
GAGATATAACTTCATCCTCACAGATCTGATGATACTGTGCAATAAAGGGAAGCTCTTGACCCGTTTCTCCTCCATAATAAACAGGCACCTCATAGACAATTGGTTGAAGCGGGCCAACCTCAGCTGAACCGTGATAAGTCTCTCCACAGCTTCTATTAATTGATCGTAGTTAATAATTTCAGGACGATAATAAATCGCGACTGAATTATAGGCAGGCACCCATTCATTGATTCCGTGGATGTTTGCGGCATGAAGCATAGAAGTGACGCGCCGAACTTGCTGGTGATTGAGTTCATTAATTCCTTCACCAAAACAAATTCGGATGGCTGTATCACCTAATGGCTGAATATCCATTCCTATCGATCTCCTATATCTTTTTTTGCTGCTTATTCCGGCGTAATTTGTTTATTATAAAAATTCAAATATTTTTCAAAATAAAGGGCAGTTGATTTTACTTATGTTTCTATTTGCGCTAATCTTATTTTGAAATCAAATTTTCTATATATTGGAGGTTACAAATATGTTTGATGTATTAATTGTTGGCGCTGGACCTACCGGCGCAAGTGCAGCCCTTTTTACTGCGAAAGCGGGAAAGAAAACATTGGTTATTGATAATGATAAGAGTGTAACGAAGAGAGCATGGATTGAAAACCATTATGGTGTAGCAGAAATTACAGGACCGGATCTTGTTGAAACGGGGAAAAAACAAGCAAGCAAATTTGGTGCAGAAATTGTCCAAGCTACGGTTTCTACTATCAGTAAAACCGAAAGTGGTTTTAAAGTTGAAACTGACCAAGGTGAATATGAAGCTAAGCATGTTATCCTCGCTACAGGTATGTCTGTTGATCTAGCTGAAACTGCAGGTTTACAAACCAAGTCAGGTACAGAGCCAAGAATCAAGACTGTATTTGATGTTGATGCTGCTGGGAAAACAAATATTGACGGCATTTGGGCTGCGGGAACAGTTGCTGGTGTAAGTATGCACACCATTATTACAGCTGGCGATGGTGCTAAAGTCGCAATCAATGTAATCAGCGAAATAAATGGTGAACGCTATGTTGACCATGATGTTTTAAAAGCGTAAAAGGGTACATATAAGGGGGAAACCAAATGGCTGTTAGGAAAATGGACCATGTTGGCGTAATGGTAAGCGACCTTGATGCCTCACTTCTTTTTTATCAAAAAGTAGTTGGGATGGAGTTAAAAGACCAATTTACGATTGCAAACGGTACAAGAACGTTAGCTTTCCTTGGGTTTAATGGGTCTGACGAAACAGAATTGGAATTAGTGACTGGTGGTAATCCTGATCTTCCATCTGAAGGTAAAGTCAATCATGTTGCCTTCTTGGTGGACGATATTGAAGAGGAATTCGGCCGATTAAAGGGTGTCAATGTAGTTTTCTTTAGTGATGAGATTGTGACACTTCCGAACGGCTATCGTAATTTCTTTGTGCAAGGCCCCGATGGTGAAAAGGTCGAGTTTTTCCAACGGTAAGCATTCATAGGAAACTAAACGAAGGGACTCAGCGGCTGAGTCCCTTTTCTTCCCATTATGACTGCAAGACGGCTTTTATATAAAAATTGACAGTCTAAATCCTTCCTTTTAAATTGGTTTAGTAAGATTATCAATAGCATTGTTAATCTTACAAACGATTTTAAAATTCATCGAAGGAGCGTTTACTTTACAAATTATTTTACTTGAGTAAGGGGAAATTTTATGATCAAAAAAGACACGAATCTTAAACCGGTTGTGGCAGGTTTATTGTTAGCGATTTTAATGGCAGCGATGGACAATACGATTGTAGCTACGGCGATGGCTACCATTGTGGCAGATCTCGGCGGGTTTGATAAATTTATTTGGGTTACCTCAGCCTATATGGTTGCGGTAATGGCAGGAATGCCTATTTTCGGTAAACTTTCCGATATGTACGGACGGAAACGTTTTTTTATGTTTGGATTAATCGTCTTCCTGATTGGCTCGGCATTATGTGGTGTAGCCCAAAATATCATCCAGCTTAGCATATATCGTGCGATTCAGGGAATCGGCGGCGGGGCTCTGATGCCAATTGCCTTTACCATCGTTTTTGATATTTTCCCACCCGAAAATCGCGGGAAAATGACCGGTTTGCTTGGGGCTGTTTTTGGCGCATCCAGTGTATTAGGGCCGTTACTTGGTGCTTATATCACTGATTATATTAGCTGGCATTGGGTTTTCTATGTAAACGTTCCAATTGGAATTGTTTCGATCTTTTTAATTGTTCGTTATTATCATGAATCATTAGAGCATTCCAAGCAAAAAGTTGATTGGCTTGGGGCGATTACACTGGTCATTTCGGTTGTCAGCTTAATGTTTGGGCTTGAACTAGGCGGGAAAGAATACGCCTGGGACTCAACTCCAATCATCGGTTTATTTGCTAGTTTCTTCGTCTTTTTTGTAGCGTTTTTCATTGCTGAAATAAAGGCTGCTGAACCGATTTTACCACTTTGGCTGTTCAAAAGACGCTTGTTTGCCACCTCGCAAATCTTGTCATTTTTGTATGGAGGAACGTTTATTATTTTAACCGTATTTATACCTATCTTCGTTCAAGCGGTCTACGGTGGGTCGGCTAAGAATGCCGGATTGATTTTGACACCAATGATGCTTGGTTCCGTTGCTGGAAGTTCTGTCGGCGGGATTTTCTTAACGAAAACGTCCTACCGTAATTTGATGATTGTTTCGATTATTTCATATGTTCTAGGTATGTACTTCCTTGGCACGTTGACGGTTGATACGGCGCGCTGGCTGCTGACAATCTATATGATTTTGGTCGGCTTTGGGGTTGGTTTTTCATTCTCCTTGCTGCCAACTGCTTCCATGCACAATTTGGAACCGCAATACCGCGGTACAGCCAACTCGACGAATTCATTTTTACGGTCTTTTGGCATGACACTTGGGGTAACGATCTATGGCTCCCTGCAGAACAACTTGTTTACAGATAAATTGAAAGATGCGTTTCTAGGCATGCAAGGGGCAGGAAATTTTAAAATGGGGGATCCGCGCCAAATCTTCCAAGCAAGTGAACGCTCAAAAATTCCAGATTTTATTTTGGATAAAATTATACATGCGATGTCCGCTTCGATTACACATACCTTTTTACTAACCCTGATTCCGATTGGGATTGCAGCGATTACGATCTTATTCATGGGCAATGCCCGGGTAGTAGTGAGTAAGAAATCTGCAAAAGGATAATAAGCGGGGGCTCCCGTTTAGCTTCAAATTATATTATTACACTATTAAAAGCACTTGGGAGTACGTATCCCAAGTGCTTATTTTTGTTATTCTGCAAACTTACCGGCCATGTAGTCACGGTAGGCTTGGCGAATTTCTTCCTCTGTGTTCATGACGAACGGCCCTCTGGCAACGATTGGCTCATTTAGCGGTTCACCTGCATACAACAATACGCGAAGTGGCTCCTCGGCCGTCATAGACACCTCACTATTTTGTCCAGCTTCTCCTTTTTCGAGCAGAAGCACATGACCCTTTTCGGCTTCTTTCTTATTTTTTCCAAACAGTCCTTTACCATCTAAAACATACATGAAGCTATGATAGTCTCCAGGAAGGTCTTGAGTAACCGATGCACCTGGTTGTATGTTGATTTCAACCATGGTGACAGGTACATAATTTTTCGTAGTCGATTGAATGCCACCTGATGACCCGGAGAAAATTCGGATTTGTGCCCCTTCCTCTTCACGTACCGGCATGTCTTTGGCACGGAGATTTTGATAACGTGGTTCTGCCATTTTATGCTCACGCGGCAGGTTCACCCATAGCTGCAGGGAATGAACCGTTTCCCCTTCAGCAGGGTCTTCAATATGAATCACACCTCTTCCTGCAGTCATCCACTGGACATCACCAGGCTCAAGTTCGCCCCTGCCCGCTTTATTATCCTGATGCTCCAGTTTCCCTTCAATCACATAGGTGACGGTTTCAATCCCGCGATGCGGATGAAAATCAAACGTTCCTTTTTTAAAAAAATCCTCTGCTAGAAAAAGAAAGGGATCAGACTCCTTCATTTTATTTGGATCTAATACCATTCCTGCTGTATGGATTGGACTATGCTGTTGATGCTGAACATTCCAAATACGCTCAATACCCCTTTGATAAACTTCGCCCATTTTTGTAACCTCCCTTGTAAAATCAAAATAATGGTATCGCTATTGAAATTCTTTATCAAATATTAAAACTCGAAATTTTAGCTAAAATGGGGATTCGCTCGTTGAAAGCTGGAATTCGCTGATTGAACGGGTAAATTCGCTGATTGAACAAATAATTTCCTACGTAGGACAATAAAATACTGCTTCAGCTAGTATTTTTACGCCCAAACCAATAAAGGACACCTAAATTAGGTGTCCTCAACCATTCATTTCACATAAACCGACCCAAATCTGAATGCTTTTTACGCTTCTAAGTCCTTGCCTTCTGCGACGATATGGAACAAGAGATGGGCTAAGTGGTGAATCGGGCCGTATTCTTCTTGGTCTTCATCGTCTGGTTCTTCATTAAACTCCATGTCATTTAAGAACAATGCCATAAATTCGTAGAAGTCCTTCAATTGAAAGGAGTAGCAGCCGACAGGATCTTCATTGTCTTCTTCATAATGCAATACCATGTATGAGAGGTCTCCGTCCACATCTTCTCCATCAAAAAACACAAAAAAACCAATGTTTGTGTCGAGTTCAAATAAGTGCCTTGTTCCACCTTCTGTTGCTTTCGTAAAATCGTCCTGGCTAAGTTTTTGAATTTGCATGCTATCGACATTATCTTCTTGATGGAATCCGACTACAAATGATTTCATGATTTCCTCCTTAAAACTTTTCCGTAATAAAAAACACATGCTTTTAGCATGCCCTACTTCCAGCTGGTTTCATTCCTTCTATTCACAAAATAAAAAACGGCATTAATCACATTGCTTATCCTCTCCATCAAAATGCTCATTTAGGAGTGTATTTTCACTTGGAGCAAAATTAACCGACTGTAAACTCATTTTTGGCTCAATTCCATAAAGGTCTTGGGTAGATTTGCTTTCAATTTCCCTCAGAGATTGCTTCTTAACTGCTTTTTTCATACTAATCACCTCTTCATAATCATATTTTCCTAGTATTGTCTGCGTAATTATTGATAAACATTCAAATCTTCATAAAAAAAATCCCTGATAGGTTCAGGGATTTACAATCAGCCAATCGGTGGTTGAATCGGATGGTTGTTCACATTATCATCAATTGAAATAGCCACAGTATGCACTGACGGTGACACTTTCACATCTTTTGTTGTGGTGAAAAGCGTAATCAGTGAAATTGAAAACAATAGGATAACAAACTTTTTCATGAAAAATGCCTCCTTATTCTTAGATTATTTTATTTAAATATTTTACTGCATCGATAACCATACCCTTTTGACTGTAATACTCTGCAAGCATTTTATAAAAATGGGTTAAGTCATCACTATGTTCGTTTTCCTCTTCAAAGTAAGGAATGACTTTTGCCTCCAAATATTTGAAAGCTTTTACAGGTGATGATAAGAGAAGAAGATAAAAGTCAGCTAAGATGCGATATTTTTTTACGGATAGTTCTTTTGACAACAAGTTCACTTCTTGGAAACAAAGCTTCGCTTTCTCTAATGATTTAAGAGAATGGTGAAGCTCCCCGATCGCATATAAAGTAACTAGGTAGTGCTGGTTCTTGTTTGGCTGCAGGGCCAAACTTTTTTCATAATAGTAGAGTGCTTCCTTTGCATTCTTCATTTTAAATTGCAAATGTCCCATATTATGATAAATTTGGGGAAGTAGTTTTTCTTTTCTTAGTAATTCTGCATTACGGATTAAATGTTGAAAACACTCTTGTGCTTCTTCGTAAATATTGGAATGGGTAAAATTAATGCCTAGCAGCATAAGGGTATGAAGAATTCTAATGAAGTTGTGCTGATTCATGAATATGTGCAGTGCCATCTTTCCAAAATGGATAGCATGTCCTGATTGTTCTAGTGAACTTTTCACCAGTGAACGATGGTAAAGAAATTCCCCGCTCGTCGTTTCTTTATTGTTTTCTGTATGTAAGGCATCGAGGATATCATCTGCTTGTTGATATTGACCCTTCCACATTAAGAATATCGCATTATAGTAGCGAAATAAATAGTCTTCATGTTGGGAAAAATTTTTCTTTTGCTTATATAAAAGTGCTCGTTGCCCATCGGCCTCATCAATTTGTCCTTTAAAAATTAAGTATCGAAACTTGTATAGCTCGTAAATATAAATATAGTGAGAAAATGGGATCAGGTGTTCAATTTCCACAAGTTTTTGATAATTTTCTTCGATTTCATCACTTAGATAAAAGTTTATCTTCTCGTCTAACCTCTTTAGTAAACTTTTAATTTCTTCTTCCTTTTCCTCCATCTCTTCAAGGCCGATATTTAACCGCTTGAGTAAAAGAGCGATGGTCGCTTCGTTTGCTTCTTTTGAGTTATTCTCAATCTTACTTAAATGCGGGACAGAGCAAATTCCCTTTGAAAGCTCTGCTTGTGTTATTCCTCTTTGAGTTCGGTAGAATTTAATCAGGGCTCCATATTCCATATTGCCACCAGACTAACCTTTCTTTTTACCTTAGTTTACATCAAACAGTGTTCTCCTGACATTATTTTTCTTATCATTTTAATAATTTTGACTTTATTCTCAAAAGGTCATCAAGGCGCAATGGCCTGATGACCCTTAAAAGTATTACTGAGCCCTCGGAAAACCAAATCCTGATGAGTAATCATCGCCCGTTGCTGATCCTGATCCTCCCTTAATGTCATTATTCATTGCACGATTTTGAAGTTCTGACCGAAGCTGTAGATTCGACCAGGAAGGATTGCCTGCCCAAATCTTTGCTGCAAGCCCTGATACATGCGGTGTCGCCATTGATGTTCCACTAATGGTGTTAT
The DNA here is from genome assembly GCF_036962765.1 of Neobacillus drentensis. Classification (GTDB taxonomy): domain Bacteria; phylum Bacillota; class Bacilli; order Bacillales; family Cytobacillaceae; genus Neobacillus; species Neobacillus drentensis_C. The sequence continues at coordinate 14,090 of NZ_JBALOS010000261.1, read as the reverse complement.
AACCTCCGTCCTTCCATGTTGATTCAATCGCTCTTCCAGGTGCCGAAACTTCTACATCACGCTCTTTTATCACATAGTCACCATCGGTGCTTGGATTCCCTCGCGATGAAAAATCAGCTACACGATAGGTGCCATTTTCTATGATGTTTTCTAAAGCAGCAACTGCTACAACATTTTCTAGTGCCCCAGGATAGCCTATAGTGTTGCCAGTTGGACCGTCATTGCCGGCAGCTGCGACAACAAGTACACCTTTACTATAGGCATAATCAACAGCACTTGATATGAGCGAATCCTTTACGCTTGACCCAAGCGACATCGAAATAATCACATGTGATCCAGTCCTTGTTGCTTCATCAGCTGCTTTTCGAATGGCTGCAGCAATATCATCGGAATAACCACTGCCCCGGTTGTTTAACACTTTATAGGACCAAAGTTTTGCTTCTGGTGCCACCCCGTAAATGCCCTGGCCATTACTTCCTCCGTTGGCAAGAACTGTTCCGGAGACATGTGTTCCGTGACCATTGCCATCGGAGCAACTTCCCTCAACCAAAGAAGTCTTGCTTTGGGAAAAATCCTTACATTGTTCTACATTGCTAGTTAAATCTGCATGACTAACATTCACACCAGTATCCAGGACCGCTACCCTTATTCCGCTTCCACCCGAAGTTTTTGCAATCGCTGGATCATTATAAATGGCTTGAATGCCCCATGGTGTTTGATCACTAGGTACTGAACCTGCTGTCCCTCCTGGCTTTGCCGCTAATTCTGTCTTAGAAATAAACTGTAATTCTGGTAATATCTCAATCGTTAAATTCTTGTTGTTTAATAGTGCTTGATATTGATGTGCATTAACAGTGGTTGTAAATCCCTTGCTTTCGAAGTCCCAGCGGACCCCAAGGCTCGTTTTCGCTTTTGCCTTTTCAGAGGCTGGGCCTTGAATTAACACACGATAAGTTTCCTGGCTGGTTGTTTGCTGCCCGAATGCGACCGTTGCAAACATTGAAATACCCAATACAAAACTAAGTAGTGCTGACCCAAGAATTCTCCTTTTTTTCATCAAGAAACTCCCCTCAACTTTATTACAGCACTTGGGCTGATATTTAAGCCTATTCAAAAAGTCAAGTTTAAATATCAACTTGTATGTTCAATAAAGTTGGGAAAGTTTTTATAAAAAGCAAAAAAACCAGTCCGATGAAAGGACTGGTTTCTAGAAATATTTCTTTTTCCAAAAAACAAAAGCTGTTAAACTCGTTAAAAATGCTGAGATTACTAGTGGTATCGCATAGGAATGGGTAGCATGCTGGAAGGGAATATCCACATTCATCCCGTAAAAACTCGCCACCATCGTTGGGAAGGATAGAATAATGGTAATGGAAGTTAAGAACTTCATTACGATGTTTAAGTTATTTGAAATAATGGATGCGAAGGCATTCATCATTCCTGTTAAAATCGAGCGATAGGTTTCAGCCATTTCAATCGCCTGTGTTTTTTCAATAATAACGTCTTCTAATAAGTCCTTGTCTTCTTCATACATTTTTAAATAGTTAAAACGAAGGATCTTATCGAGGACAACCTTGTTTGACTTTAACGAAGTCGTAAAGTAAACCAAACTTTTTTCTAATGCCAGAAAGGCGAACAACTCTTTATTTTTCAATGATTGATGAACGACATGTTCAATTTCATTAGTCTTCTTGTTAATTTGTTTTAAGTAACGTAGATAAAACGAAGAAATAACGAACAATATTTGCAACGCAAAACGGGTCTTTTTAAATGTAAAAAACTCTTTTACCCTGTTTTTTCGGAATTCCTCTAAAATTGGGGTATCTTTTAAGGAAACGGTAATGATACATTCATCTGTAAGAATAATGCCAATTGGAATCGTTTCATACCCAGCAAAACCATTTTCATCATGAACGATATAGGGAAAGTCGACAATGATATAGACTCGGCCATCATCTCGTTCAATCCTCGGACGTTCTTCATCATCGAGAGCATCCTTAATGATATCTACATCGACTTGAGCTTCCATTGATACCTTATTGATCTCATCTTGTGTTGGGGCATACATATTAACCCAGCACCCTTTTGAAATTACATCTACCTTTTCTAAAACTTTTGTCTCTGTACTTTTAAAAATTTCCAACATGACTTAACCTCCTCACTCACTTTGTTCGAGGAAGCCAACAACCTTTTCTAGAGTTGATATTCTTGATATTCAATTCAATCCATTCAAAGATCACATTGACTTCCCCTCGCCTACTACTTGGGTCCGGGTCTACGGAATAACACAAAAATATCAACTCCCTCTACCTTTTAATATTTCCTATCTTATCATAAACCCAAATCCCCTAAAGTACAAAGGAGTTTTTTTGGATTTATTCATCTTCTGCAAAAAAGGGATTAAAATGAATTAAAACTTCTTGAATGTTATCGTTTTTATCCATAAGTTTTTGTTTAATCGCTTTTGCCAGGTCGTGCCCCTGCTTAATGGTTTTATAGTGATCAATCGAAATCCGTAAATCCACCACTACATAATGACCAAGCTCTCTTGCCCTAATCCGGTCAATTCGCTTTACTTCGTTAAATCCCTTCACAACGGCGATGTATTCCTCAAGTGTTTCTGTATTAATATTACGTTCAAGTAGGATATCAAAAGCCTCGGTTAACATTTCTTTTGCAATTTTAAAAATTAAATAAGCGACAAAAATACTGGCTGCCTTATCACCGTATAGTAAGAATTGAATATCAAAGCGGCTGCCGGCAACGGAAAGGAGCACCCCGATGGCTGCCGCAATGGAGGCCACAATATCGGCCTTATGATCAAATGCTATCGCCTCTATGGCCTTACTGCTATGTTGTTTTGCTACCTTTAACGAACTTCGATATAAAATTATCTTCGTTACATATGAGAATAGGGCAATCCACATTGCCAGTAAACTTGGTGATTCGATTTCGTGAAAGAAACCGCTAATGCCTTCATAAACCACATAAATGGCGACAAGAAAAAGCAAGATCCCGATAATACCAGAAACAATGACTTCTGCTTTGCCATGCCCATAGGGATGTTCATTATCGGCTGGTTTATTGGCGATTTTTATCACTAACAGAACAATCACGGAGGCAAAGACATCTGCTGCTGAATGGATCCCATCCGCGAACACCGCGTCACTATTGCCAACCCATCCAATGATTATTTTCCCTAATGTAAGAAAAATGTTACTGATTACACTAATCCAGGCCACTTTTTTAGCCAGAGTTTCTCTCATTTCCATAAGTAAACCACCTTTAAAAATACCTCTAGAAATCATAGCAAACGCAACCTAGATGGGTCTAGAGAAAAAGTCTTGCCCGCTTCAAGTTATGTTGACGGTGTACAAAATATGAAAAACTTATCCTTCATGCCCATCAATTTCTTCTTTAACCATTTCAACTTCTTCTATTACAGAAATTTTATTAATTTGGTCATGGAGAAAGTGAAAAGCTTTATCTAATTCTTCCTGAGATGGAAACTCATTTTTCTTGTTCATTATGATACCTCCTTCCTGAGATTTATTTTTTATTAGGAGTAATCCTGTTCAAAAAAGAAAAAAATACCCTTGTATCAAACAATGAAAGGGTGGATTACAGATGGAAAATAAGAATCAGAAAGCAAATCCAAAGAAAGAAGTGGCTGGCAGTTTCTATCATCCAAGCTATTATCAAGAAACCGATGACCTATCGGCCGGGATTGCAACTACGCATGAGCAAGCTAGCGATACGTATAAGGAAGGCGAAATTGGAGCAGTTGTTGATAATGTAAACGGGAAAGATATCTCCATACCACAAAAAGGCTACGATAAATAATAAAATCAGAGAAAACAGCTCTCACTCGAAAGCTGTTTTCTCTTTTTGTCCTCATTATTTATCATCATCAACATAAGGATCATGTTCAAACGCTGGTAAATCCCCAAAACTAGTCATGATACCTTCCTCATCGAGGGAATCTTCATAATGCTCATGCTTCGGATTTGGATAGACCTTAATGTTATTTCCATACATGTCATTGCCGACAAAATTTTCATAATCCTCGACATAGCCAAGATTTTCATCGGCTTCGGTGTAAATTTCATTATAATCATCCTGAGGAAAAGCTAAATCAGATGGCGTTTCAGATGTGCCCCACGCGGCCACAGTCTGCCAGGAATCCTCTGCATCGAATGCCACGTTCTCATCCTTTTCATCCATATCAAATTTACCAAATGGAGGCATGAGGACTCCTTCTTCAACCGGTCGTTTGTGGGAAGTAACCTGATCGGGGCTGTGCTCGATACAATAGGTTGTATTTGGCAATGCCTCTAAACGTTCTAACGGAATTTCCTTTCCGCATACTTCACAGTTTCCATACGTGCCATTTTCCATCGCTTCTAATGCGTGATCTATATTTCTAATTTCAAATTGATAATGTTCATTTAATGCAATATCTTTCTCACGCTCAAATAATTCTGTTCCTTCATCAGCTGGATGGTTATCATAGCTGGATAACTCCCCCATCGACTCATGAAAATGACCTCTTTCTAAACCAAAATGGTCATTTTGTTCTATATGTTCTTTTACCTCACTCTTTTCTTTTAACAATTGTAAACGTAACTCAGCTAACTGCTGTGTTGATAACATGTGATAAACCCCTTTCATTGACAAGCGCGATTAGTAATCCTCAATCTATTTCACAAGTATGTTAGTTGTATTTAATTGCAGCACAAACACCTAACGATTTGTGTTCACCTGCAAACCTGGTGCTCCCACTTTTCTTTGTTCCTTTTTATTTTCATTTTTTTCACGGTTGATTATGTAATGAAAATTTAATTCCATCAAAAAACTTATCTTTTTGCAGTGGATTTTTCACTGCATAAGAATTGTTCAGGCGAGTATCTTAAGAAATATCAAAAACTAGGTGAAAAGAGGAGATTTTATGGTAAATGAAAACTTTAACAAATTTAGACAAGAACAAAAGGAGCATCGTGCGGAATATTTAGGTGGAAACAGAAACCAAAAGCCCGGACTCAATGACCCAGAATATAATAATCAAGATAATACCGACAAATCGCCAGGGGCGACCGGACGAGATCTTTAATTTAAAGGAGAATATTAATGAGTACATCCAAATCCGGCGGGGACGAAAAAAACAATATGAAATGGTGGCAGCTTTCCTTATTTGGAGTAGGCTGTACCATTGGAACAGGATTCTTCCTTGGCTCAGGAATTGCGATTAAGATGTCAGGTCCATCTATTTTAGTTGCGTTTATGATGGCTGCCCTTGGTACGTATTTCGTCTATGATGCCTTATCCAAAATGACGTCCCAACAACCTTTACAGGGCGGGTTTAGATCATATGCAAAGAAAGCCTATGGCAGGTGGGCAGGTTTTAGCAGCGGCTGGGTCTATTGGTCCTCAGAGGTGCTAATCATGGGAAGCCAAATGACGGCCCTCTCGATTTTTTCCCGATTTTGGGTACCAAAAGTACCATTATGGATATTTGCGACTATTTATGCGGTTTTAGGGTTAGCAGTGATTTTAATCGGTGTAAAGGTATTAAACAAGCTCGAAAACATTCTAGCCATTTTAAAAATCTCAGCGATAGTCATGTTTATCGTATTAGCCCTCTTAGCCATTTTTGGTGTGATAGACGGCGATCGTGCCATTCAGTATCCGAATAGCCGGAAGGATATTATTCCCCATGGCTTGAAAGGCTTATGGCCGTCTGTTATTTTTGCTTTTTATGCCTTTGGCGGGATTGAGATTTTAGGGTTAATGGCAACAAAATTGAAGGATCCAAAAGAGGCGCCAAAAGCGGGGAAGGTAATGCTGTTTACCCTGATGGTCATCTATATTGTCTCGATTGGACTGGCAGTCATTATTGTCCCTTGGAATCAGTTTAACACGAAGGAAAGTACCTTCGTTGTCGCCTTAAATGCTTACCATCTTGCTTTTGTTCCACACATTTTTAATGCAGCACTCATTATTGCGGGTTTTTCTACCATGACAGCCTCACTTTATGGTGTGACAAGCGTCCTTGTGACACTTGGTGAAGAGGGCGATGCGCCAGCAAGTTTTGCTAAGAAAGGTAAATTGAAGGTCCCCCTTGCCGCGCTGATTATCACCATGCTTGGTATTACGGCTTCTATTGTTTCAGCCCTGGTTCTGCCTAATACAATCTACGAGTGGGTTACCACTGGTGCCGCATTAATGCTTCTTTATAATTGGCTTTTTATTCTGGCATCCTCTCGCAAAATCTTAGAGTTAAAACTGAAGGAAAAAATTATGTACTCAATTGGCGCCCTTTTTATTTTAATTGCCGTCAGCGGAACACTTTTTCACAAAACAAGCAGACCAGGCTTTTTTATTAGCTTGGCCTTTCTTGGCATCATTGGGCTGATTACCTTAATCATGCAGGTTAAATGGAAAAAGTCTAAGAAAAAAGTTCTTAGCCCTTGGCCAACAGCATAAGAAAAACCAGCGAGCTTTATTGCTGGTTTTTTTTACCGAAATAACAGATTAAATGCTTGCATTCCGAAATAAATTCCAAAACCAATTAAAGAAAGGCCAGACACGCAAGAAATCACTACAAGTACATGAGGAGTTAAAAACTTACGAAAACTGCTAGATACACTTGCCATTGCAATATCCCATATCAACAGCCCGATGAAAATCGCACTGCTGTAGAGGACTAATTGACTCGGATTAGACGTTGCCGCCGTTTTCGCAAGAACTGACCCATAAATCCCTAACCAAAAAAGAATCGTTAATGGATTAGAGATCGACATAAGAAATCCTGAAAAGAATGATTTTATCAGTGGTTCCTTCCCCCTGGAATGCTCTAAATGGATCTTTCCTGCATTCATAAAGGTTTCTATTCCTGTATACATCAGGACAAAACAGCCAAAAAACCAAAGAAACGTTTGCATAAATGCCGTTTCAAGAAACTGGACAACCCCTATATAAACAACAAGCATATAAACACCATCAGCAATGACAGCCCCTACCCCAATAAGCCACGAATTCATAAATCCGTTCCGTATGCCCCGGTCAATTTGTGCTGCATTAATTGGACCTATTGGCGCTGCCAGCGATAAGCCTAATAGTATATAGCTCAAAAATACATTCATCCATATCTCTCCCTAATAAATGAGTAGAAGCTTGTCTATCCATTTTTATTCAGAGAAATAGGTTCGTACTACAAAAAAATAAAATGAGCAGCCTAGATTTTCAGGTAAATGATTATGCTGTTTTTATATTTTTGAAGACAAAATACTTTTGTCCAAGATAATTGGCTATTGTATACAGAGTACTACCTAAAAGAACCGATACATTTTCTTCAATAGACGTACTAAAAGGATGAAATTGATTGGTCCACTCCATCAATTTCTCACTACAGAAATAAGCTAAAAAATAACAAATAAAAATAGTAGCAAAAAACTTTGGCAGACCTTTATGGAAAGAAACATTACTTTTAAAAGTATAGGTCCTATTTAATAAAAAGCTGAAACATGCCCCTATTGCATTTCCTGTAAACGTGGATGTCCAGTAGGAAATCCCCGCAACATTAAGAAAAAAGAACATACAAATTAAACCAATACATGTGTTCATAATCCCCACAAAAATAAAGCGGACAAGTGGGTTAGTTGTTGGTTTCAGATATTTGTCTAAGCTCAAAATTATAAAACTCATCCTCTACTGTTTGATTAAGCAAATGGTTCCTTGGTTTTGGCAGATTAAAGGAATCAATATCAACAATATACTTTGGACGCTGTTTTGATTCTTTATAAATTTTTCCAATATATTCTCCAATCAATCCGATCGCAATTAACTGTAAGCCGCCAATAAGCCAAATCGAAGTAATCAGCGACGTCCAGCCTGTCTCGGTATTCCCAAAAAACTTTAGCGTTAAAAAATAGATTCCAAAGATTAGACTCAACCAAAAAGAAACCAATCCTATTACTAAAACAAAGCGAATAGGTGAAACAGAAAAGGAGGTAATCCCGTCAAAAGCAAAGGCAAGCATCTTTTTTAAAGGATATTTCGATTCACCCGCTTTCCTCTCAAGCCTGTCATAATAAACTACATCCGAGCGAAAGCCGAGGAGAGGAACAATGCCCCGTAAAAATAAATTTACTTCGCTAAATCGTTCTAACTCCTGCACTGCTCGTTTACTCATTAATCGGAAATCAGCATGATTATAAACGAGGTCAACCCCCATCTTTTCCATGAACTTATAAAATCCTTGGGCAGTACTTCGTTTAAAGAAAGTATCCGTTTCACGCCCCTTCCGAACACCATAAACAATTTCATAGCCTTCCTGAAACTTTAGGATAAACTCACGGATTACTTTAATATCATCCTGTAAATCTGCATCGATGGATACAATGCAGTCAGAAAGTTCCTTGGCTGTAAATAAACCTGCAAGTAATGCATTTTGGTGACCTACGTTTTTGGATAACTTTAAGCCTCGAACAAATTCATTTCTTAATCCTTCTTTATATATCAATTCCCATGTTCGGTCCTGACTTCCGTCATCAACAAACAAGATTTTGCTTTGTGTAGAAACAAGCCTATCGTTAATCAGCTCCTTCAACAATTGCTGAAGTTGAACAATGGTCACAGGTAAAACCTCCACCTCGTTATAGCAAGGCACAACAATCGTAAGAACTGGTTCCATCATCTGTTTAAAACCTCCGCTGTCTACAAAGTCTTATATAAATAAATTTTCCAAGCTGATGATTTCGATTCGAATACATGAACTAACAATAATCGGTTTTTCTTGGCATTATCGATAGGCAGGGCCGAAAAAATATAACGGCCGCCCATTTTTTTAAAGACATCCGTATTCAACTCTAAATTTTTCAAATGACGTTTAGAATCTTTTTTGATCATATAATGTTTTCCTAGTTGTGCGGTAAAAATGTAACAACGTCCACCCCATTTATCAAAATATTTGCGAACCTTTTTATTTTTTGCCAATTCCTTTTCAATTATTTTTCTAAACTGATGTTTATAGGTTAATGGATAAAAATTATTATAGGAATCCAGCGTGTAAAACCCGTTATATTGAGCGATGGCTGGATGTATTCCAATACTGGCAACACGATATTCCTCCTTTGGAAGTGCGATATACTCCTCTATTTCACGGAACATTTCCACCGCATAAAATTCTTTGACAGTGGGCTTTTCCTGATAAATGATTTCATCATTAAATAATCCCAATAAGAGGAGTTGCAAGACGGCATACCACTTAGCTTTTCGAGCCCATCCCTTTCCTTGTAGCGAAAGGATTTTTAATGCAAGAGCAAAGCCTGCATAAATAACCATCGGCCGTAAAAAGTGATAGCGGGCGAAATTAAAGGTAGCCAAAAAATGGAATCGTTCGACTATAGGTGCCCATCCTTCATAAAACCAAAAGGCATACCAGATCGATAGCACAATATTTAGTGAGAATAAGAAAACAAATAGCCTTTCCTGCTTCCAAAGCTTTTTTCTGAAAACAATCCATATGGCGGTAAAGGTTGCAGGTAAAATAAACAGCGTATGAACCGTCATCACATGGGTGTGACCGAGCAGATAGTTTTTAAAGGTAAGCCTAACCGATCTCCAAAAAGGCAAGATTGGAAAATAATATTCATCCCTACTATTCGGTTCATCGATTAATAGAAATGAAAAAATGAGCCGATATTCAACACACATAAATATAACGGTCATATAAATAATGGCTGCTAAAAAGCGAAGATTCCATCCCTTCCCTCTTAAACCATCCGTTAACCAAAAGAACCCCATGGCCGTTAAAAAAAAGAAAAATCCTAAAACAATACTCGCATATAAAGGCAAAAGGGTGAGAACCAAGTATTCCTTCCACCCCCCTTTTCCGTTGCGAATAGTAAGGAATGCCCAAAGTGCAAGCGGCATCCCCATGGTACTCAACATCCCTGACGGCCAAAATGGGGTCAAGGCAAAGGCAAGAGCAGTTCCAATTTGTAAGAATAACCACTTCTCACCGGGTAAAAAGTGTCTTTTTAAGAGCCAATACATTCCAAAAAAGGCTACTATTCTAGTCAGAGCCTGACTTAAGCCATAGGCAGTCATTGTTGGGAAAAGGGCGTACAGCCAGACAATGATACTGTATTCGGTTCCAAAGGCATTTCTCGATAATTGTCCATTTATGATTTGGGGAATGGTCGCATTAACTGGGCCGAACATTTCTCCACTTCTTGCTAAAACCTTATACCAAGCCAGGTTTGAATCCAGATTATCATGAACACGTATATGAGCATTTTCCTGGAGAATAAATAGAGGAGAAAGATAGACCGCTATTACAAGCAAAGCAAAGATGATGAATTTTAGCTCTTTTTTGGTTTCAATACACACTCTTCTTCACCTCATAGGTCAAGACTTAAAAGGGACAATTTGGTTTTAAACTTTGCATCTAAGCAAAATATTATTCTCATTTATACATAAATAAAGGCAATTCCTGATATAAAGTACGTTGAAAAAAGGCAGTGCTTATATTTAAAGATTATGTATCTCGACAAAACTAGACACTTTCCATTATTTACATAATACAAAAAAGCTGTTAAAATAAATTTTACCATTAAAAATAATTTTAACGATAAAATAAATTTTCAAGAGAGGTTGATAATAATGTTTAAAGTTCTTAATAACCAGGCCTTTTTCCGTTTTTGGCTAGGTCAAATCATATCGCACCTTGGTGATGGTTTCACTCGAATTGCCATCGTTTATCTAGTGGCGACCTTGTCGAAAGATCCACTCACTATCGGACTGGTAATTTTTGCTCAACTTCTTCCAACTGCCTTTTTCGGGATTTTCTTTGGCCCGCTTGCCGATAAATATAATCGGAAATGGTTAATGGCCGGGGCTGATTTTTACCGGATGGTCATTGTTGCTTTGATGATTCCCTTCCATCATTCGGCTACAGCCTTAATTATTTTAATCACATTTCAAGGTCTTGGCTCTGCCCTTTTCGACCCGGCCCGCTCATCTTCAATACCAGACCTTGTTGGGGAGGAGAATATTCAGCCAGCCATTTCCCTCTCGCAATCTACTAGAGCCGCAATGGATATCATCGCTCCTTCTGTGGGTGCTTTATTGATGATGGCGAATAATTACACTATCATTTTTGCCATTGATGCTGTGACCTTTGCCTTATCTGCATTTTTCATCCTCTCGCTGCGAAATCTTGGTAAAATAAATGTTGCAAAAGATGTTTCTACTGAGTCCTATTTCAATTCCATTCAATCGGGTGTAAAAGAAGTCATTGGAATGCCAGCATTACGATTTTTATTAATTCTCCTCATTCCAATTACTCTAGTTTGCGGGATCCTCAACACCAACCTGATCGCGGTTTTAACCAATGAATTTAAAGTTTCTGCCTTTCATTTTGGCTTTATTGAAGCCGCAACGGCAGTCGGTATGATTGTTGGGGCGAGTTTAGCTGCACCTTTTGCCATGAAGAAAGTGAAGCCAAGTAAGATATTCCTCTCAGGGACTGCCTCAATTGGGCTTTGGATGATCTTAATTATCCCTTTAGATCGTTTTCATGTGCTTTATGGCATCCTTCCAGTCTATATTTGGAGTATAATGGTAGGTATTCTAAACGCCTTCTTAAATGTTCCGCTTAATAGTTTATTTTTAAAAGTAACGCCTGCAGCCTTTAGGGGCAGAGGCTCTTCATTATTAGGAATTACCGCTAGTACTGCTTCCATGATTGGCATTTTAGCAGGAGGCTGGTTATCGAAAGAAGTAGGTGTTTTATATGGGACTGCTCTATCCGGGGCACTGCTTACAATCGTAGCGCTATTAATGCCGTTGTTGAAGGGATATCGAAGTTTGTCTGACAATCGCAGCACAAAAATGGAACCTGAATCAAAGCAGCCAGTTGCAGCTAATTAACTCTGGAGGAACGTATCGTGAAAAAGATTGATGATATTGAAATAGCAAAAATGATGCTGGATATAAGAAAACGAAGTATTTTAGACATTGCCAAAGAACCTGTTACCGTAGGAAACATGGCAGAAGAACTGAATGAAAAACCATCACGTCTATATTACCATGTGAAAAAACTAGAAGAAGCTGGACTTTTAGAGTTAGTGGAAACGCGCCAGCATGGAAATTTAATCGAAAAATATTATAAACGGAATGAAACAGCCGGGCATCGGTTTGAATTAGCTGAATCCTTGCTAAAAGAACATCACGGGACCGTCATGGAAGAAATCATGAAACTACTTCAACCTGGGTTAAAACTGCTGGAATCTGAGTTACAAAAAGGCATGCCTGACTTTGAAAAGCAAGTAAATTTAATGATTAGTTTACCGACATTAACAGGAAAAGAATGGAAAACGTCGCAAGGACGAATGATGAAAGCGATTCGGGAAGAAACAGCTGAACAAGAAAGTTTCGAGGATTCAAGCCTCCCACATCTAACTGAAGACGAACTTAATAAAAAATCAAAATATGCCTATATCATGTTAAGCTACCGTGTGGAAGATGCACAATAAAGTGGAAACCCCCGTTTAGCCGCTTATGGGGTTCAGATACAAAAACAACCTTCCGGATCAACGGAAGGTTTTATTGTGTGGACTTACATTATTGTTTTCCAAAATTATCATAGACATTTAATAGAGAATCGAGCTTCTGGCTGCATTGGACTACATTCGGATTAGAAAAACCGTAACGATGCGCTAGTTCAACCATTTCAACCCTTGTTTTTTCAATATTTGATAATAGCGTGTTCAAACTAATCCCCATGAAACCAACCCTCTTTCTATGTTGAAACTATCTTAATGATAATAACCATAATTTATAAGTTGTAAGCATGAAAAACAAGTCTCTTCGAGAAAAATATTCGTATCTTTTGTGAACATTGACGTATTGTTAAAATTATCAAACGGTCTATTAGATTGATTCATTTTCGTCAATAATAGGTATAATGGGTTCCGCACCAAATCTCAGTGATAAGCTAAAAAGACACAAGAAAGAGGTGACGATTGTGCCGAACAGAGTTTATATCAGTTTCTTGCGTTTGCCTCTCCTCGTTCGAATTCTATTAATCGCATTGCTTGTGTTTCTCTCTTTTGGAGTCTCGATTCATTTTTTAGAACCTACCACTTTCCCTACCATTTTTGATGGCATCTGGTGGGCTATTATTACTGCATCTACGGTAGGATATGGCGATTATGTCCCCCATTCCTTCTTAGGAAGGATAACAGCATTATTCTTAATCCTGATAGGTGTTGGCTTTGTTTCTTCCTATTTTGGAACATTAGCTGCAGCAGCCGTCACAAAACAAGATGCCCTTTCTGAAGGTAGAATTCCTTTTAAAGGTGCGGGGCATATCATCATTATCGGCTGGAATGAACGCTCAAAAGAGTTAATAAGTAAACTTACTACTTCCAACTATCCACAAATGGTTGTTTTAATTGATGAAACACTTGAAGCAAACCCTGTAAAATCAAGGTTTGTCCACTTTATCCAAGGGAAAGGTCATGTTGATGAAACCATTGTCAAAAGTGATATCCATAATGCGGAGAAGGTGCTAATTACTGCGGATAGAGGAAACGATGAACTCCAAGCAGATATGAATAGCATTCTTACCTTACTCACTATTAAAGGAATCTATGCGCAAGTAAAATGCATCGTTGAAATCTTAACTGCAGAGCAAGTCATTAACGCCTATAGAGCCGGCGCCGATGAAGTGATTCAATCAAATAAATTAACAAGTGTATTTATGGTAAACAGTTTGCATTCTAATGGGGATGGACTGCTATCAAACATTGTCCATGAGCTGCAGGAAAGTAAATTGTCGTCTTACTTAGCTGAGGAAAAAGAGATTGGAAAACCCTTCAGCGATGTTTGCCATTTATTATTAAAGAAGGGCTACCTTTTAATTGGAATTCAAAGAGGGGAGGAAACATTCCTGAATCCCTCCCACTCCCTGCCAATCGAAGAGAACGATCAATTATTAATTTTTAAATAATTGTCTCTGTTAAACTTGCCTGTTGATTTCCGCTCCAGGCGCGGGCGGTCCGGCGAGCCTCCTCGTCGCTGCG
>NZ_JBALOS010000260.1:0-13120 GCF_036962765.1 Neobacillus drentensis | reverse complement strand
CATCAATAAATGAAGCATATTCATCTGATCCACTAACAGATTTAGAAAATACATAATTTTTATAATCACTATAAGGATAATTCATATCAAATCCACGAATGACATCATAAGTTCCTTTTCCCATAACAACAGTGTCAATTCTTTCTAGGAGTGAATGGTAGCCAGAATCTCCCTCTACTTCTGTTGATTCTAACCACTCTAATGTACCATCCTCATTTGCAATATAGCCATCTATTGAAGTACCAATGTATAAAATAATGTTACGCTGTTTTTTCACGTAAATCTCCATTCTTTCGTTTCAGATGATAAAAATAGTATACCAGTCTGTTCAGATACATACCAAATGGATTTTTTCTAGTTTTTCCCTTTAGGTTGAATGAATGTCAATATTCACTCTCCAAATCGCTGGCTATTTCACACCTATTTTGCACGCAATGAAATCTGGTAGATAAATAAAGGAGAACACATTCGCTACTTATCGAAATGTGTTCTCCTTTAAATTTGTATTTTTAGATACTGGGTTTCTTTACTGAGCACTGGTCATTGGAAATTTGTATCCCGAGCGTTGCTTTTCGTACCATTACAAAATAGGAAAAGAAAGCCAGAAGACTTGAGCAAAAGATGATCACGCCCATAGGAATGCCGGAATTCGCCCCTGCTATTCCCACCAGTGGAGCCGCTAATGAGCCAAGGACAAATGGCAATAAACCTAATAAGGCAGAGGCACTGCCCGCAATATGTCCTTGCGTTTCAATGGCTAAAGCAAAAGACGTGGTTCCAATCATACTGATAGAAGAGATAAAAAAGAAGATCGGAATCGCGACGGCGAAAAGCGGAGCTTTTAATAACAGAGCAATTAGTAAAACTGCACCCGCTATGCTAGAGATGACTAACCCTATCTTTAAGAAAGTTCGCTCCGAAACGATGTCAGCCAATCGGCCGACCAACTGACTCCCAATAATTAATGCTAATCCATTGGTCCCAAATAAAAAACTAAATTGTTGCGGTGTGACTCCGTAAATATTTTGATAGACAAACGGAATCCCAGATACATAGGCAAAGATTCCAGCTGTAGTAAAGCCTGAAGTTAGTGCGTATCCCATGAACGTTCGATCTCTGAATAAAGAACCAAAATTCTTCATAATCTGTGGCAAATTGCTTGGAACACGGTTTTCTTCTGGCAGAGTTTCTTCTAATTTGAATGCAACCGTGAAGAGCAACACCGTACCTATACAAGCCAACGCAATAAAAACCCCATGCCAATTGGTAAAAGCAAGAATCCCCCCACCAGCAATCGGTGCAACGATTGGTCCAAGGTTACCCACTAACACCATCATCGTAAAGAACTTGGTCAGTTCCTTCCCACTAAAGAGATCTCGAACAATTGCTCTAGAGATCACAAGTCCGCCCGCAGCAGCAAAGCCCTGGACTAATCGAGCGATGATAAGGAAATAGATATTGGGCGCCAACGCACAGGTTATAGAAGCAAGTAAGTACAAGGTGATAAAGATGAGCAAGGGTTGTCGGCGGCCTTTCACATCACTTAAAGGACCAATAACCAATTGTCCCAATCCCAGGCCTAATAAACAGGAAGTTAAACTAATTTGTACGAGTGAAGCCGTAGTATGATAATCTTTAACAATCGTTGGAAAGGACGGTAAATACGTATCGATTGTAAAGGGTCCTAACAGTCCAAGTGATCCAAGAAGTATTGCAAGCTGTATTCGTTTTTTTCCACTAGGTTTATTCAATGTCCATCGCCTTTCTAAAAGAAGTATTTTTTCCTTGTTGCAATTATTTCGCTATCCTAAATAATAAATCTTATTATAACCTGTGCCTTGCTCAAGGGTAAACAATTATATTTCATGGAAACGATTTCAATTTTCGAGCATAGGTGAAATGTAAACAGGGGGACGGTTCTTCTGCTCCGTCCCCCCTTCTTTCTATAAAAAAAATCTGTTTCTAACACTATTGTGCATGATTATAAACAATCGAAAATCTTTTTTCTCCCAACCACTTTTCTCCGTTGTAATCTATTTTAATAGCAGCAGTATAATCCCCTTCCATTTCAAATTTAGCTTGTCCAACATACACACCATTCCCTGTTTCCTGCATTTTCATTGAAATATCTCCATGACTCATCCCTTGCATATCCAATTTCACACTAACCTCAGCGCCCTTTACAGGTTTACCATCACGGTCTAAAATTTTTAATTGAATGGGAGTAGATTGGCCTGGTGTAAATGATTTGGGGGTAACTAGCTTGATCTCAAAATTATTTGAACTGCAGCCTGTTATCAAAATAATTATTAGGCTAATAATTAAACTCGTTAATTTCTTATTCATTACTCTCATCCTTTCTATAGTGTTATCTTGTTGAAATTAAATGAGGCACTCACCATTTAAAATTATCATCCAAAACCATGATAGAAACAAATATTTAATTTGAACGGAAGGGATATATTTTCATTTACATGTAGATTTTTGGATTTTAAAGTATTTCGAGGATGAAGAAAAAGCACAGCTTCTAGCTAAAATAGTCGCGATTTTTCGGTCTAGACGAAAAAAACCGCCATCGACATGGCGGTTTTTTCTTGTTTGCGATGAACGCTACTTTATTTCCGTTTGATTGAGATGCTGTTGTTTCCTGCTGCATCTGTCGCGTAGACCGTGAACGTAGTGCCTCGCTTCACTTTCTTTGGTAATTTAATGCTAAATGTTCCTTTGCTTGTTGCTTTGCCTTTTGCAATGACGCTGTTGCCTACTTTGATCACAACGATTGCATTTGCTTCTGCTTTTCCTTTTATCTCGGTGACATACTTCGAACTGCCTACTAAACTTGTAATACTTGGTTTTGTTGGTGCAGTCCGATCAAGTACAGTCACTTTCGAAAAGGTACTCACATTACCAGCTAAGTCTTTTGCCGTCACAGTTAACATCGTTCCTGCTTTTTGTTTTGCAATTTTCACTTGGAAGACACCTTTTGAATCGGCTTTTCCAGTTGCAATCACTTTTGTCCCTAGTTTGATGGTAATCACTGCATTTGGTTCCGTTACGCCAGTGAATACACGATCATTGTCATCGACCGTATTCACTTTTGGTGCTTTCGGTGCCGTTTTATCAGCTACCGTAAACGTGGTTGTTAAACTTTGATTGCCGATTGTGTTCGTTGCATAAACAGAAAGCGTCGTTCCTGCTTTTTGCGCTGCGAACTTCACGCTGAAGTCGCCTTTCGCATTGGCTTTTCCACTTCCAATTTGGAAGCCTTTGTTTTTCACGATTACTGTTGCGTTTGCTTCTGTTTTTCCTGAGATCACCGTGTCATTGTCATCAACTGATTTCGTTGTGACCGTTAACTTGATTGGTGATTCATAACGTAAAACGGTTACGGTAAATGCTTTTGTTGTGCTTGCGTTTCCTTTTGTAATCGTTGCGGTTAATGTAACGGTTCGATTGCCCATCACATAACTTGGGCGTTTCACTGTTCCATTTGCTCCAATAATCGAAGGAACATTTGATGACCACTTGATGTTCGTGTCGTTTGCGCCTTTTGTTGGCAACGTTAACGCGGATTTCACTGCGTTTTGCGCACTGTTCGCGTTTTTGATCACGTTCCACGTAATGGACGCTTTTGCTGCAACCACACTTGCATCGTATGACGTATCTTCACTTCGCACAAAGAAATAAAACGGTTTTGCCAAACCTAAATTGCCTAGTTTTAAGTAAGCCGTCACTCGAATGTACTGGTTTTGAGCTGGTTTTGTCACTTTTCCGTCATTTGCGATCACGTCTGGTGCATCTGACTCCCATCGGATTTCAACGCCGTTTGTTCCAACCGTTGTTGGGAACGTTAAGTCTTTTGTGATGTCTAAATCACTCGTGTTGTCGCCAAGTAAGTCGCTTGTTTCAATTGAATTAGCAGCTTGCAACACTTTTGTGCGTTCTTCGTTTTTGCTATCTTTTAGGACTGTTAGATGGAACGTTTTGTAGAATGTACTTTTGTTTCGTGTGAATTTCGCAACGAGTTCAACGTGCGCATCGCCTTCGTTAAATAACGGTAGGTACACGCGACCTTGATTTGTAATGTGCGCCACATCATCTGACGTCCATGAAATTTTCGAGCCATTTGAACTTCTTGTTGGTAATGTAAGTGCTTGTGCGACATCATTTTCGTTTGTGTTCGCTCCGCGAATTACATCCCACGTTAGGAATGATGCATCTTCTGCGACTGCAAAACGATCGTCTCCGTTTTTCGCTTTGACGGTAACCGTAAACG
Organism: Neobacillus drentensis; assembly: GCF_036962765.1. Lineage (GTDB taxonomy): Bacteria > Bacillota > Bacilli > Bacillales > Cytobacillaceae > Neobacillus > Neobacillus drentensis_C. The sequence goes on along the minus strand of NZ_JBALOS010000260.1, from coordinate 8,844 downwards.
TTTTCGTTCCTGTCGCTTCTCCAACTGTTGTGATGGCTGTTAAGGTCACATGTGTATCAACTTCTGGTCGATACACATGTCCGTCTGGTGTAACGATTGACTCATCACTACTTTTCCACGTGATGTCTGCTTTATTTTCTTTATCAACAGTCGGAAGGGATAGATGCGTTAACACATTTGTACTGTCCGTGTTTAACCCTTTGATCGCTTCCCATGATAATTTTTCTGAAGCCATTGTTGCAAGTGCTTGATCCGCATTTTCAGCAGCCCCAAGACGATAAACCACCACATTAAAGACAAGTGGATGATTCCCTGCGAATGGATGAGCTGGGTTTTCACTAATCGTGCTTCCACCATCAATTTCAAAAAAGTTCGCACCTGGTTTTAACTCACCCGTTGGCATACTGAAACGTTTCACACCCGGCTCATTGTTGTATCCTGCTGGGATATCTCCGCCTAGTTGGTTAAACGCATCGTCATATGGTCCACTTCGCCATGCTGACGTTGGATCGAATAAGTTTTTGTAGAAGTTGTCTTCTCCCGCAACTCTTCGATTCCAATCAACCCATTCCGCGTAGAAGTTATTATTCACAGCGGTCACGTTTCCGTTTACGGTGAACGTTGAATCATACGTAAAGAATGTAGCTGTACCCGTTGCATCAATGATCGCTTCGTCAAATTTGACTTTTGGGATGTACGAATTTTTGTGTACAGGTACCTTAATCGTCGTTTCATGACCTAAGTAGTCAATCATTGTCACTGGGAACTCGCTGTCTCCTTGTGGGATGCTACTTGGGTCGTCGTATCCAACTCTTACATAATAAAAGTCATACACATCACCAATTGGTCTATTCCAAGATGGAATCGCGTCTGGCATATAATTCAGATTTGCCACATTTTGTTGATTTCCAACTAATAGGATAGGTACTAAATCCGGATTCGAGGAATAATTTTTCGTATTCCCATAAGGTGAAACAAGATAACCAGACACCCATGGGTCAAATCCTTCGATATTGAACTCATCCATTTCCAATTTAATTTCTGGTTGTCGTGTGCCGTCTTTATATGGCGCCACATTGATCGCCACGTCAGTTGTCGTTCCGTCATTTGTTACCGTTACCTTGTCGCTCTGCACATTTACACTAAATGTTGTGTTTCGTGTATTGCCGACTGCATCCGTTGCTGTTAACTGAAGCGTATGAACCCCATTATCAAGTACAACAGGATAACGGAATGTTTGGGCTGTTGTTGAAGAATTCGTCACGCTGCCCATTGTTTTTGGCGCGTTTCCATCAACAGCTACGTCTAATTTAAACCCATGTGAATTACTCACACTATCTGTTGCAGATGTGTTGATCATGAGCGAAACCGGATCGCCTGTTTTTTCAACATACGCTTTCATTTTCGTTGGGTTAATCGTCATCGTTGGTGCATCTGTATCCACGTACGTTTTAATCCCAATGGCTGAAGTGGTTTGATCATTCCAATTTTCACCGTCTGCTAATGCAACAAATTTCACATAATATTGACCTTTTTCCAAGGTAGCAGGAATGGTGAATTTCCCTTTAATTTGGTACTGGCTATACTCAGCGTAAGCAGGTGTTTCTGTGACTAAATCCTCTACATTTAGATCAACAGGTGAGCCGATGATACTCGCGTTATCGTAATAATCTCGTAAAACGATCGCTTGCAGTTTTTTCACGCCATTTTTTGGCCCAAACGCATCAAAGTTTAAGGTAAACTCATCGCCTGGTTTCCCGTCTACATCCCAGTACATACTTGGTACTTTGTTCCCAAGTGTTGCGGTCGATAAATCGATCCATACATGTTTTGTTGTTTTTTTGACAACAACCGTATGTGGTTCACCTTGATTGCCGACTTTATCCATCGGTGCAATCGTAATGGTGTTTAGTCCCTCGTTTAATCCAGGGATATTCAGTTCGTATGAACCATCTTCGTTTTGTTTCACATCATCACGATAAGTCGTAAATGGCTCACTCCCGTTGACAGCAAGGAATACGTTGCCATCCACAAATCCAGCATCCCCATCATCCATTGTCCAACGCACCGTATACGAATCGTTATTCGTTGTCTCTGGATGTGTTTTTTCATCATAATCTTTTGAACGAAGAATATTTAATGTTGGTGCAGTTGTATCTTTGTACATTGGTAAATATACGGTTGGTTGTGGTTTTGTATTACTTCCATCAGCTGTTGCCGTCATGGCGAAATAATATTGCCCATCTGGAAGGTCGACGGCTTGATTCCAACCATACCAAACCCAGTTTTCTTGGAGTGCAGAAGGGTAGCCTCCGCTATACGGATCGGTTTTCACAACCCATTCGTCATTTGTGATGTGCGACACCACGTTATGGTCTTTATCCACGACATCGATGTTCAAGTTTCGTGCACTACGTAATAATGAGATGGCCGGTACTGGATAGAAACCTAGACCAAACGCATAAAACTTGTCCCCAAGCGCTTTCTGGGCTTCTGTTGTTGGGATCCCAAATATTTGATCGTACCCCAAATACAGTGGGCCAACTTGAAGCGCAAGTTGTGTGCCACCGCCTGAATTGCCCCACACATTCGTTGTGTCTTTCGTATCAATGATAGTCGGCTCATCCCAATCTCCGTAAAATCCGTTATATGGCACGTTTAATAGTGGGAGATTTGAGTCCGTTGGCTCCAGGTAGATATACCCTTCGATAAACGTATTTTTCAGAGCAGATGCACCAAGTGTGAACGACACCGTTACACGTTTTGTGCCATTTGCAGGAATCGTAATTTCCTTGTTATCAAATGACAATTTCGCATCATCTAAATAGCGGCTACGAATATTATCTGAATTTGTTTTCAGTGAATCCTTTAAGATATCCGTCATCACGGTGCCGGTTAGTTTATACGTCACTGCCTTATTCGTAAGATTTTGTGCTGTGATCGTAAACGATGCTTCTTTTCCGATTTCTTTTAAACTAATGCTACCTGTTCCAGTCGAACCACTCACCACAACCGGTGTTTGGAGTGCAAGATCCGGACGAATCATCCCAGCACCTTGTCGTCTAGGTTGGTACTCTGTCATGTAGTCATTTCGGTTGATCGAATTGTCTCCATTGACGAAATCGCGTTTTGCCGGAATGGAAGTATTCATCAGAACGTTTTTCGTTAATTGAGCAAACGCTCTTGTTCCCGGGGTGAATCCTTTTGCAATCAGCCCTTGCATCACGTCAGCCACTGCGCCCGCCACATAAGGTGCTGCCATTGACGTGCCGTCTTCGCTTTCGTAGCCATTGTGTTGGTTTGGATCAATCGTCCGAACACTCGACATGATGGCATGACCAGGTGCCATGATCTCTGGTTTTAATAATAAATCACTTGTTGTTCCCCAAGAGGTAAAGTCTGTTGGTTGACCTGGGTTCGATTCTGCAAAAGCCGAACCAATTTTTTCTCCTTGAATCGCAAAGTCGATCGAAACCGGATCATTTGCACTCATTGGTCCGATGACAATGCCACCATCATCATCGCAAGACAATTCTTTAAATTTTCCTTCTAACATCATGCCATCTTCGTAGCTAAGGAAAGAAAATGGAATACTACTGAACCCCTGTGGTTCTGGCTTTGCTTGCGTCGCACTTCCGTTATAAACAATGATACCGACAGCGCCTTTTTGTTTTGCATTCGCTACTTTTTCGCCAAAATTAATGGTACCACGTTTGACTAAGACCACTTTCCCTGTGACATCGATATCCTTATAGTCAGACAGTTCACCAACTTTTCCCCCAAGTGTCACAAGAGAATAAATTTTGTTTTTGTCATCGTTCCAGTGCCAGTCATCTAGGCCTTCACCTGAAAATGTATTGTTCAATCCATCACCAGAGAATGTATAGGAATGGTTTGACACCAAATTGTTTGCTGCTGCAACGGTAAAGGAATCTGGATACACACCAGGATTTCCAATTTTATTTAAATCAGGCGTTTCGCCGATTTTGATACTTTCACCTAATCCTCTTCCACGGTCTGCATAGGCATTTGATGCATTCCCTGCAGCCACAACAACGATATGTCCTTCGTCTGTTGCATTTCGGATGGCAATCCCAAGTGGATCATTTGCGTCTCTTGTATCGAATGAAGAAGAAGACCCTAAACTCATGTTAATGGTGTCTGCTCCAAGTGCGGACGCATGGTCAATCCCCTTGATAATATCTTCTGTTAACGCACCGGCTTGGTGGTCTGAAAATACTTTTTCCGCAATGATTTGCGCTTCTGGCGCAACACCTTGCATCACAGGTCCAGAACCAGCTGCGATCCCAGCGACGTGCACACCATGTGAACTTGTTGCATTGTTTGGATCTTCCACACGCGGAATGATATCATCATTTTGGTCCGCCCAGTTGTATCCATCGACAACCTTTAGGGAAGTCGTTCCATCAGGACGCGTAAATTTCCCTTTTTTGATGCGTAATTTACTTTGATCTTTTGGATCAGGAAACGCTTCATGTGTATAATCAACGCCCGTATCAACGATGGCGATTAGCATCCCTTCTCCTTTATAACCAGTTGGTTTCCCAACGCTTGAACCATTCCATACGTTCTTAATCCCTGTTAACTCATGTTGTTGGTTCATCGCAGGGTAGAACGTTTTTTGAAGGGTTACCGCTTTCACACCAGGTAAATCCTTGATTGATTCAATGTCACTATACTTGATGTGTTCAATACTGAACCCTTTGAAGACATGTTCGAATTCATGTTTGAATACGGCTGGTTTTGCACTTTTCGATTTCCCGATGGATAAGGTACTCATCACGGCATTCTTTGTGGTTTCAATGTCTGCTTTCACAAGACTTTGTGCCTTATTTAGCGATAATTGTGTGGCCCCAACGGTTTCTGTCATATCCGAAACCGTTTGACCTTTTAACTCAACAATTACGGAAACCAGTTCATCTGGTTTGTGTGTTTCGTAAGTTGAGAGAGACTCTTTACCTGCTAGTTTCTTTTTTAAATAGCTAGCTGCCGCAGCCTCGATACTCTTTTCCCCTTTTTTTGTTAGTTCCGCCAATTTTTCAGGCGATAACAGGGCTGAACTAGGGGTTTTGTCATTGTTTGTGACTAAAATTCCAGCCGTTGGCCCCTCTTCGTTTGCGACGATCGGTCTTGACTTGGTTTCTTCGGCATGTCCTAATGACATGTTCGAAAAGGTTAACCCAATCATCGTTGCGACCGACAGGACCTTCATCGACTTCCTCGTGCGTTTGTTTTTCATAGCTTCCCCCTCCGACTGACCCTGATCAATCCTGTTGTTTTGATTTAACATTATAAGTATTTAAAATTTTCTTAATACTTATAATGTCATTCTACCGAAACAGTAAACTAGCGTAAATTGGGGGAATTTTTCACCTATCCGCCTGTTTAGATCCAATGAGTTGAACGAAAAATAGGCAAATGGACTAAATTCCAGGAACCTTTTTCCAAAATTCCGCGTCTACGCCCTAAAAATCGATCGAAATCATCATAAAACTTGGGGGAATATTGGCGCATTCTAGTATTCTCCTATACTTTTCTCGTTTCTCACCATTTTCCACAAAAAAAGAACTCATGAAATGAGTTCAAATGCATTCGTTGATTCATTCGCTTGCGATCTTGATGGCATGGATTGTCTTCTGGCCCTCCGCATAATGGAAAAATTATTCTTTTTTCGAACGTTTTGTCAGGAAGGTAAAGCCGTTGCGTTGAAAATAGAAAAGAGTCGAGATTTCTCTCGACTCTTTATAACTTCCTTAACAATCACTTGCTTATTAGAATGGAACATATTATCTACTACTTTATTTNNTACAAAAATTGAATTTATTACAGTCAGTTTCCCCCATTTTAAAACAACTGATTCTATTCGTTTGGTATCGTTTCAATAACTAGATTATCAAGCATAATATCTTTATAGCCATTAAAGTTAGCTTGTGAGCCTTTTACACCTTGAGTATCGGCAGCTTTGTTAGTAGAATAAATACCAAACCAGCTTTGACCTGATTCATCCCCTTTTAAAGTAAAGGAATATGTGCCAGTTCTTGCATCCTTATCGCTACTTGCTGTTGATTTTAATTCATCCTTAGTTAATACTCCTTTTTCTTCAAATGGAGCATTACCTGTTACTACTGCGTAAGTTCCATCACTACCTACTTCATAATCAAAAGTGATTTTATACGTTACACCTGGTTTGAATTTGAAGTTTTGAGGTATTGTTTGGTATACAAGTGTGTCACGTTCTGTTAAACCATTCGTTTTAATTGACCATTTACCAGCAATAACATCATTTACTAGTTTTTGGTTCCAACCTCTTTGAGTATATGGTGCATTTAATTCAGCAAGGTGAGTTCGATTATCTTCTACACCTTCTATATCACCAATTACAAACGGATAGATACCTTGTGCAACACTTTCAAAGTCTTGTACGAATTTATCACTGCTTACTTGGTTATTAGCGTTATTTTCTACGATACGAATATCATCATAGTAACTTGCACCATTCCCAGCATCTCTAGACAAATCAATGGTTACATCAGATGCATTATTACCAGTTTCAAAGAATACGTACATATTTTGAAAATAACTTGTTCCATCTATTGTTGAAGTCATTTGACCATCTGCTTTTGCTTGCTCAGAACCTAAAGTATTGTGTGCATAAGCTCTTACATAGTTCTTAGCGATCGATTTACCAGTACTATTTGTATACTTTTTACCGTTAGAAGTAATGGTTATACTTGCTTGTTCTTCACTTCTATTGTCAATACCAACATAAGCAGCATACTTAGTATTTGGTTTTAATTCTGTTACATTTTGAGTAACATTTACTTTCTCTTTATTGTTAGAGATTGTTAACATGTTATTATTACCTTCACTCTTCGTAATCTTAACCGCTTTTGAATCTCCTGTAACTTTCCAATCTTTTAGGGAATTGCTGTTATAGCCAGTATCTACAAGATGCATTCCTTCGCTCCATTTAACATCTTTGTTAGATTTCGCTTTTTTATGAATGATATATGCAGTAGATTTTTTTGCATTTAATGTGATCTTACCATTTTTAATCGCAACGTCTTCCCCATTTTCATTACCTAGTTCTGTTAACTCATAAACTTTAACTGTACCTTCCCAGCCAGATGGAACAGTCCAAGTTGTTTCTCCACCGTTTGTATTCCAATGGTATAATTTTTCATTCGCTGATGATAATTTTTTACCATTTTGATCCCAAGACCATGGAATTAAATACTTTTCATCACCAGGTTTACCTTCAAATATTTCCTTACCATTAAATGTCATAGTTCTTGTACGGTAACCATCTTTATCATTTGCAAAATCATTAGACTTTCTTTCAATTTCAAGTGTATTTTTACCAGAGTCATCTTTTAATACTGCCTTCATGCCTGGTACCCAGTTGTAAGTTTTATTATTATCTGTCATTTCAACTGCTTTACCATCTTCCCACTGTGTTACTTTATAATGTTGGATGAATTTTGTCGGAACGTTCACTGCAAACAAGTTATCCATATAGGCTTTGTAGTCACTTCTACCTTGCCATCCTTCAAAGTCTTTCATGCTGTAGCCACCTAATAATGGAGCATCAGCGTCGCCACCATACTTAGGATAGTTACCAATCCATGCATCTTTTTGATGGTTTTTAATGAAACGAGTAATTGTACTATTGATACCTTTTAGAGTATAACCACCATAAGTTAAATCAGCTGCCCAGTGTTGGAATGTAGAATCATACTCGTTAGCATATCCCCACTCACTACCTAAGCGCCAACCTAAACTGTTAATTTCTTTACTTAACTGACGACTTGGCCATGTACTATTATCACCTGACTGTCCATTACCCCAAACGTCTACATAAATAAAATTCAAATCATTCTTTTTGCCACCAAGGACGTCATAAAAATCTTTGAATCGTTGTGCTCTACCATTTCTTAAATCATAATCAGCATCAATGTTTATTCCTTGGTCAATCCAGTTCCAACCATACTTATAAGTTCCATCTGGATTTTTTAATAAACGATCTTCTTGGAAATATTTTGACTCTGGATAAGTTTCACTTGCATTCACGTGAACTCCAAAAGTTGCCCCATATTCTTTACCCTTCGCTAGCAATGTTTTCATATCCGTTGCGCCACCGATACGAGTTCCAACATCTGCATAATTTAAATGACCAGAATCATGCCCTTCACTACCATAACCTTTCAGGAGAATAGATTGCCCTAGTCCATCGGTATTTAAAGAAAACTTCTTAACTCCATCTAAAGCCATTAAGAAAGGATTTTGAGCTTGACCGCCAAAGTTCATGCTAATGCGGTAACCGACTAAGTCTGGAACCTTTTCTGCCCCTAGAGGTTCGTTCATAATATTTCTATAATCAATAGCTCCGTCTTGCCAGTTTATTTTTTTATCACCATTAGCGTCGGCAGTAATAACAACCTTCGCAGATGGCATTTCATTTACCTTGTTTACTGTTCCATCTTCTAGCTCAAGAGTACCATCTTCCTTACGATGCTCTTCTGATTTTTGATACGTCCAGAATGTACTACTTAAACCAATTGTTTTTTGCCCTACACTATTAGTCGTAGCCGTAGCTGTAATTCTTTGTGCATCAGTTTTTGCAGCATAAGAATCTGGAGCTAATTTTTTTGCTAAACTATTCTCCGTATTAGACCATATACCTGCACTTAATACATCATTAGAAAGAAAAGCATACATATATCCTTTTTGCTCTTCATCTTTCGTATTTAAATTACTATCAACCTTTACCTGTCTGTCACCATTGATATGTGTATTTGTAGACATCTGTACTCCATCTAGTAC
>NZ_JBALOS010000259.1:0-9471 GCF_036962765.1 Neobacillus drentensis | reverse complement strand
ACTAACAGGTAGTGATATTATACTTCCTGTTTTTTATTTTATGATTTTTTGAAATCTTCTAAACAAAATCTATCAAAAAGTAATTTTTGGGTAACAAAAATAATCATTTTTGTTATAGAAATTTTTCATGACGAATACATGTGAATAAGGTATAATGTTGATTAATTGAGGTTATGTATCAAATTGTTGAGGGGGAAATGTGTTTGGATATTAGACAAAATAATATCAAAATCAATCAAACTAAATCGTTAAACGAGGGAAAACCCAAGACAGCCTCTCTAGCAGAAGACCCAGTTAATTCCTTCGGACAGATATTAGCGATGTTTAATTCTTTAGGTCAATCAAATAAAAAAGACGGACAGTTAGATACACCATCTTTCCAAAACGTGCCTGAGCCGTTGAAAATAAGTGAATCGAAAGATATATCAGGGCTTTTGGTAGATAGCCATTATGAAAGTGTCATAACCGATTCGATGAAATCCAGTACAATAGCGACTAAAAGTGAATCTGCCAGATTAGAAGAATTATTTAATTACATAAGTCTAGAAGACATTAAATCTACCTTAATGAAACTCAGTGCAGAAATCACTAAAAATGGTCCTTTGAGGTTGAAAGACATAAAATCCAGCCTGATGCATCAAAGTGGAGATGTAACTGAAAAGGGATTGATGATTCTAGAAGAGATTCAATCCAGCTTGCCCAATACTAGCCTAATGAATAAAAATGCGGAAATAACCGTAAAGGGATCGATGGTACTAGAAGAGCCTCAATCCACTTTGCCCAATAATAGTATTGAAATCACTCAAGATGGAATTGTGGACGAGAATAAAGAAGACTGGGGAAAAATAGATGCAATTTTAACTGTTTTAGCTGCTAGAATTCAGCAAATGCAGCAATCTCAGGAATCACAGCTAGATTTTGATTTTTCAACGGGCGGACGACAATCTTCAGACAATTCCATTACAAAAAGTACACCTCTAAATTTTTTACCAGAGGATCGTAAGGAAGTGGCACAAGGGATAGATCAACAGAAATTGATTGATTTTAAAGAATTAATCCCGATCATTTGTGATATAGTCTCAAAAATAGAAAGCGAATCCTTGAAAGTACCAGATAGTATTAAAGAAAAAATTCAAATAATTTCGAATGAATTAAATTCAATGAGCGAAACCGATGGAACGACATTGTCTGGTAGTGAGTTCAATAAAAACGGATTAAAGCTAAATGAAATAGAGCAAACCACTTTAAGTCAATCGAAACCTCTCCTGAGTTTGGATAAAAATCAAGTGATTTTCTCATCCGTTATACAATCCGTTAGCCGTGTTCCTGAATTTACTAAGGTGGAACGGTCTCCACGAACTACACAAATAGATGACATGACCAAGGTAAGTGGACAGCCACTAATGGCCATTCATCAACAGCAAGCCACCAATAATCTGACAGAGGCAGCATCAAATCTACCACAGCTTACCATGTCCGAGTTTGCTCCCGAATTGAGTGAGTGGATGGCCCGAAATATGAAGATTTCTAACGGTCAGTCAGGAAGCACAGAAGCTAAGTTCTCATTGTATCCTGAACATTTAGGTCATATTGAGATCAAAGTTAATTCGCAGCACGGACAGATTTCAGCTGAAATATTGACCGATACTCCACAAGCTAAAGAGTTGTTAGAAGGACAGTTGCAACACTTGAGAGCAGCACTTCAGCAATCAGGGATTCTGGTGCAAAAACTGGATATTTTACAGCAATCCCCGGCACCAGCCGATCTTGGTCAAACTGGATTATCATTTTCTCAAGATGGATCCTCCCATTCATCTCGTGACCAGCGAACCTTTACCTCAGCGCAGGATGGTTCAAAAGAACAAAACGAATCGAGTGAACAAAAAGAAAGAGAGCGGGAGAGTGTATCGATTACCTACGGCGTGGCAGCTCATAAGCCAACCTCCCGTATCGATTTCACTGCATAGAAAGGAGCTAAGATATATGAGTAATTGGATCGATGTTACAACGGTTTCTAAAAATAACTCCATCTATAATAATGTCAAACCATATGAACAAAAAAGCGTGCTTGGAAAAGATGATTTCCTACGAATCTTGACAACGCAATTGGCACATCAAGATCCTTCTAGTCCATTACAGGATAAAGACTTTATTGCACAAATGGCAACTTTTAGCTCCTTAGAACAAATGACGAACCTGAATAAGGCGTTTGATAAATTTGCAGGCAGTCAAATGAATCAGTATGCTGCAGTGATTGGCAAAGAGGTAAGCTGGACACCTGCTGGTGCAACATCCCCTAAAACAGGTGTTGTTACAGGAGTTTCAAATCAAGATGGTAATTATTTTTATATAGTTGGTAATGAAAAAATTCCAATGGAAAACGTTACGGAAATTAACCAAGTTACAACTGAAACAAAATAATCCCACTTTAGGAATTGATAATTAGGAGGAACACAAAATGTTAAAGTCTCTTTACTCTGGAGTTTCTGGTATGAAGGGTTTTCAAACGAAATTGGATATTATCGGAAATAATGTTGCCAATGTAAATACAGTTGGATTTAAAAAGAATCGCGTCATGTTTCAAGATATTATTAACCAGAATATCGCAGGAGCGACAGCGCCAACAGGAAAAAACGGCGGGGTAAATCCAAAGCAAACCGGTCTTGGGGTTAGAACTGGGGCCATTGATACGATTCACACACCTGGTAGTCCAATGACAACAAACGTTGGAACCGATTTAGCTGTTGATGGCGATGCTTTTTTTGTCGTATCAAACGGTGGAGCCAATTATTTAACTAGAGCCGGTAATTTCACAAGAGATGGAAATGGTACTCTAGTAAATTCCAATGGATTTTATGTAACCGGAGTTGCTGTGGAAAATCCTCCAGCAGGTTCGCCAGCGGGAACATTTGGAACACTTCATCAAGTTCCAATTAACATTTCTGTTGATCAAACAAGTAATCGTGATGCCGCTGGAAATGTGATACTTGACAGTAACGGGAATGAAATGGAACCATTAAAATTCACTTCTTATTCCATAGACTCTAATGGTTATATAAACGTAGTATGCGAGGATGGAAGAAGTGGGAAATTAGCCATGGTGATGGATCAAGCCAGCCCTAATTATGGCCGCTATTACTTAAATGATTCCAATGCACTTCAAAATGAAAATATATCATTAGCTACGGCTGTAGTCACGAACCCTGGTGGTTTAAAAAAGGTTGGAAATACAATGTTTGAGGAAACTGGAAACTCTGGCATTGCTGATTTTGGTCGAATCGAAGAAAATAAAGGCGGCCAACTTGTTTCAGGTGTCCTTGAAATGTCAAACGTTGATTTAACAGAAGAATTTACTGAGATGATTATCGCACAACGTGGTTTCCAAGCTAATGCAAGGACAATTACAACAGCGGATTCTGTTTTAGAAGAAGTAGTAAACTTAAAACGCTAATATTCTTAATTTATAGCAAATAAATGAATGATAACTCAGGGAAGAGTTAGGGGGAAGCCCTTTGGCAGATGTATTATCACAACAAGAAATTGATGCCCTGCTATCCGCCTTAAATAATGGGGAAATTCAGGCATCCGATGTAACGGTTAAGGATGAAAAAGTTAAACTTTATGATTTCAAACGCGCAATGCGTTATTCCAAAGAACAACTAAGAAGCATTACAAGAATTCATGAGAACTTCACTCGATTACTGACTTCCTATCTTTCAGCTCAACTCAGAACCTTTGTTCAAATTGAAATTGATCTGGTAGATCAAGTAAACTACCAAGAATTTATCGCGTCTATCCCCTCGCGTACCATATTGAACGTTTTTGAAGTGAAACCGATGGATGGAAAAATGGTGATGGAAGTTAATCCTCAAATAGCCAACGCAGTAATTGAGAGGTTACTGGGAGGACAGGGGGAGGCTTCTTCCCGTAACGGAACTTTAACGGAAATAGAAACGGTTCTTATGCAAAAGATCTTTTCGCGCGCTTCAGATATGTATCAAAGCGTGTGGAAAAACATCGAAAATATTAAAGTAAGATTAGAAGGCATTGAAACAAATCCGCAATTTGTTCAAATTTCTTCTCCTAATGACACTGTGATTGTTATTGCTCTCCATACAACGATTGGAGAGACAACAGGAAGAATGACGCTATGCCTTCCACATCTTATTGTGGAGCCCGTATTACCCAAATTATCAACACATCAGTGGCTTTCGACGATGTCAAAGTCAACTGACCTGCTGGAAAATAAAATAAAACAAAACTTGGACACGATTGGTGTACCTGTAATGGCTGAATTAGGAAGGGCCACCTTGCCGATTTCCGAACTCTACAACCTTCAGATTGGAGATGTAATTGGGATCGAAACCGGGAAAATTCAGGTTAAAGTAGATCAAGTGACAAGATTTTTGGGTAACCCAGGCGTTCAAAAAGGACGTTATGCAGTCCAAATCGAACAAACAATCCACTCTGAAGGAGATGACATATAGGATGAACGAGGGGTTACTATCTCAAGATGAGATTAATGCACTATTTAATCAAATGAATGAAAAGCGTGAGTTATCGATTGATGACTTTCTATCCTCTATGGAGCAGGATGCTTTAGGGGAGATTGGGAATATTGCTTTAGGAAGTTCCACCACAGCTTTATCCTCTTTACTGAACCAACGGGTGGAAATAACGACACCTGTTGTGGCTGTGATTGAACAAGATCGAATAGAAGAAGTGATAAGTGAAAAGCATGTTGCTGTACACGTAGATTATACCGAGGGTATACGTGGTAAAAATCTATTGATGATCAAAGAAAATGATGCGAAGATTATTGCCAATTTGATGATGGGTGGCGACGGTACGTTACTTGATCCTGAACTCTCAGAATTGCATCTAAGTGCTGTTCAAGAGGCAATGAATCAAATGATGGGATCTGCTGCGACATCTATGTCCACCATGTTCAGTCAAAAGGTGGATATTTCACCGCCAACCATCGACATACTTGGTTTCCCGCCTAAAAAACTAAAAGAACTTGATGAAGAGATTATTTTAGAAATCTCTTTCCGTTTAAAGGTAGGAAATCTAATTGATTCAAATATGATTCAATTTATACCTTTATCTTTTGGAAAGGATATGATTGAAAAAATTCTCTCCATTAGTGAGCCGCCAGCAACAAAATCTGTCGAGGTGGAGAAGCAAGTAAATTATGTACAAGAACAGACTGCGACAGTACAATCGATTCCATCTACATCTTATGATGGAGCATCAGTCACTCATAGCATGACGAATCCACCTCCAAGTGCAAATGTCCAAAAAGTCGAATTTGCATCATTTTCTGATGCACCATCAAGTAGTTCTTATGCAGGGAATATTGATATGTTATTTGATATTCCATTAGAAATAACGGTGGAGTTAGGGCGTACAAGAATGCAAATTCGCAAAATTCTTGAATTAGGACCTGGAGCAGTCATTCAATTAGATAAATTGGCTGGAGAACCTGTGGATATACTAGCAAACAATAAGCTGGTAGCTAAAGGGGAAGTGGTCGTAATTGAAGAAAATTTTGGAGTTCGGGTTACAGATATCATTAGTCCAATTGAACGTATCAGCAAAATGACCAACTAATAATAAAAATACTACATATTACAACATTTGAATATTGGAGGAGAAAACTATGGCAAGGGTATTAATCGTTGATGATGCAGCATTTATGCGAATGATGTTGAAAGATATTTTGACAAAGAATGGGCTGGAGGTTGTCGGAGAAGCAGTAAATGGTGACGACGCAATCGATAAATATCGGGAACTTAATCCTGATATTGTGACAATGGACATTACAATGCCTGAAAAAGATGGAATTACGGCCGTTAAGGAAATCCGTTCTTTTCACCCGCAGGCTAAAATCATCATGTGTTCTGCAATGGGGCAGCAGCCTATGGTATTAGAAGCGATTCAAGCAGGAGCAAAGGACTTCGTAGTGAAACCTTTCCAACCAGACCGGGTAATGGAATCTATTAAAAAAGTATTGGGTAGTTAAAAACCATACAATACTCGTATTCATGATCGTACTAATTTATACGATTAGGCAAAAAGGGAGTTGGGACTTTTGGCGCCACAACTGGGGAATTGTTCAAGATGCAGGAAGCTTTACCTTCGGATTAGGAACATATGTGACGAATGTTACCAAAAACAGGAAGAGAACTTTCTAAAGGTAGCAGCCTATCTTCGTGAATATCCTGGCAGCACTATTCAGGAGGTAAGCGATGAAACACTGGTTTCAGTTGTTGAAATCCGTCAATTTATATTGTCTGGACGAATCATAATGGGGGATTTTCCAAATTTAACTTATCCCTGTGAAACGTGTGGAAATTTGATTCGCACTGGAAAAGCCTGCAAGAGCTGCATGGCACAGATCAACCAGTTAGATCAACATACAGGTAAAGAAAAGAAGGAGCACAGCCACGAGAAAGGTAATAAGGCTGGAGGCTACATAACACATTACTTATAAAAAAAAAGCGAGATGTGAATGGAACCAAAACGGTGGTTCCTAGTACTCTCGCTTTTTTAGTAAATAACCTAATATAAAAAACTATCAAGAATTTTAGATAAGCAATCAAAAAAATATACTAATATCTGGTATGTTATGAAGGGTGTTATTTTTTATTTGGAAAAGGAGAGGTAAGTAATGTTTAGTAAAGCGTCAAGTAAAGTCTCGATGGGTATAAAGTTATGGGGCAGCTTTATTATCGTCTTATTATTTTTAGGTTCTATTTCTTTTGTATCTCTCAATAAAATCAATATTTTAAGTGATAATGTGAATGATTTAGGTAATAATCAAGTACCTGAACTAGAATTAATCGGTAATATTAAAGAAGAAGTAACCAATATACGTTTTTATGCATCACAGCATGCATATATGCAAGAGGCATTGGTTAAAGAAAACCTTGAGAAGTATATTGAGGTAGAGGCTGCAAAGGTTAAGAAGAATGTAAAAGAAATGGAAAAACTAAACCATTCGGATGAAAATAATAAGCTATTATCGGATTTTAGTAAAGATTTTGACAAATATATTGCGTATATTCCATCCTTTTATGAGAAATCAAGAAGTAATAATTATGAAGAAGTTCATGAACAGATGTCTTTATTAACCTCTCTAGGTGGAAAAACCATTGTTTCTCTAGATAGGCTCACGAAGGGTGTCAAAAACACGAACGATACGATCATCGATAAAGCAGAGCAAGATTCATCAAGTGCGATCAATGCGATTATGATTGTTTCAGTAATTGCAATGTTTTTCAGTATCGTAGTTTCATTTTTAATCAATCGACTTATTCATCGTACGGTTACAGGGGTTGTAAAAAATGCAGAAACTACAACAAAATCTGTTACCGAAATCAAGAAATCAATTGATATAACAGCTATTGGTGCACATCAACTAGATGTTTCGATGAATAAAGCGAACGATTCAGTCAACGAACTCGTAGCATCTATTCAACAGGTAGCAGGAAACACAAATGTAACTGCATCTGGGGTCGATGAAATTTCAGCTGCAGTAGAACAAATGAGTGCTTCCATTAATTTGGTAAAGGGGAGTGCAGATAATTTAGCTGCATCTGCGGAAGAAACTTCCTCCGCGATTCAAGAAATGATGGCTTCGATTGAACAAGTAGCAGTAAGTACTAGCAATGTAAGTGATAGTGTTGAAAAGTTCTCTGATTCGATTGAAGAAATGAGCCAGTCCATTAAGGGAGTAAGTGAACGTGCGGTTAGCTTAACAGAAACTGCTGAACAGACCTCTGATACAGTCGAGGAAATGATAGGTTCGATCAAACAAGTAGCTGCTAGTGCGCAAACTGTTAATCAATTAAGTAATGCTGTTAAAGATGATGCTTATGAAGGTACCATTTCACTAAATGAGACACTAAACGGTATGTATGAAATATCGCAGGTTATTGATCAAACAAGTAAAGTGATGGAAAATCTTGGAAAAAGCTCTGAGGAAATTGGTAGTATTGTGGCGGTCATTGATGATATAGCTGATCAGACGAACCTGTTAGCCCTAAACGCTGCAATTGAGGCAGCGCGTGCTGGAGACCATGGAAAAGGATTTGCGGTTGTTGCGGATGAAGTACGGAAATTAGCAGAAAGATCTGCAAAGGCAACGAAAGAAATAGCAACCCTAATCAAAGGAATTCAAAATGAAACGACGGTTGCAGTAGCCTCAATCAAAGATGGGTCCAATAAAGTGAAAATTGGAAATGAATTAGCTGACAGGACACAACAAGCAATTGTGAAAATTTCTGAAGGTATAGCAAAAGTAACGGAAGAAATGAATCAGATTGCAAAAGCAACGGAAGAACAAACGAAGAATAGCGAGTTCATTACCAAAGCAGTGGAAAGTGTTACAACTCAAGCAGAAGAGATGACCCTTTCCACGAAGGAACAATCAATCACTGCAGAAGCGATTGTAAAAGGCATTATTGATACAAAGGACCAGGTACATCAAATTTCAATAGCGACCTCGGAACAAGCCAAAGGAAGTACTGCGATTGTTGAAGCAGTTGAAAACGTGACCAACCAATCAAGCTCTGTGACCAATGCAACAAGAGAACAGGCACTGACAGCCGAAGAGATTGTGCGCAATGTCAACAGCATAAAAGAAATGGTTCAACAAATGATGATTGCGACAAATGACCAAGCAAGGTATGGACAAGAAATTTCTTTAGAGGTTGGTAATGTTCAAAGACAAACTGAAGAGTTAAATTTCAGCATTGAAACGCAGACCAAAGAAGTACAAGAGGTAGTAGTTGCTATTACCGATGTTAATTCACAAATTAAGAAACTAAATTAAATAGCTCTTTTCAGATGACGCTTTCGCAATGTATGCGGAGGCGTTTTCCTATCGACCCTAAAGTATTTCTATTAAAAATATCTTGGATAACAAAATGTATAATCCTCCTATCAAAAACTTAAAAAACTATCAAAAAATTTAGTCATAAATATCAAAATTTATGCTAAGATGAGGGATATATTTGCATTTTTATAGGGTAGCATTTTGATAAGCTTTAGTACTACGTTTGTATGCTATATAGCGAGGGGAAGTTGAAATGGACTTAAGTAATTATTTAGAAATGTTTATTGAAGAATCGAAAGAACATCTCCAGGCAATTAACGGTGAACTATTGAACCTTGAATCAGATACAGAAAATACAGCGATTGTTAACGAAATCTTTCGTTCTGCTCACACACTTAAAGGGATGGCAGGTTCTATGGGATTTGATGACCTAGCCTCATTAACACATGAAATGGAAAATGTCTTGGATTTATTACGGAACTCAAAATTGACAATCACTCCAGAAATTATGGATGTTATTTTTAAGTGTGTAGATTTAATCGAAAAAATGGTAGACAGCATTGAGCAAGGTGGAGATGGTAAAGAAAATGTAACGGATGTCGTTTTACAACTAAAACGTATTCAAGCCC
>NZ_JBALOS010000258.1:0-7907 GCF_036962765.1 Neobacillus drentensis | reverse complement strand
GAGTACTGTCCTTCATCGGGATTATGAAGGACAATTTAACCGGTTTTTTTACGAGTTTTGTCCTTCAATTGGAATATGAAGGACAAATCCTCGTTTTTTTATTTTGTTTTGTCTTTCATATGAATGTGTCTGCATTCTGTTGTGTGAGTTTCCGTAAATTGATGATAGCCCTTTTTTTACTTAAAAATAAAAACCAGTCCCTGAAAGGAACTGGTTTGAAGTACATACTATATAGCCGCATTTGCCGTATTAATATAAGAAAGTTTTAAACCACCACTCCTCAAAGTGGGTGTTCTCAGAAACTTTTCTTGCATGTCCTCCAAGTCTTATAGACAGAGGCTTGTCAATCCAGTTCCAATGGTTAAACTCCCTTTTACAGCTTAAAGGTTAAAACTTTATTATGACTACGAACAACGCAGCTTGTATAAGTATAATATCTCAATTCTGCCTAAATTTCAATGTAAAAATATCACAAATGAAATTATTTTATTATCTGCAATTCTTTCGGGAATCTTGTGAGAACTTTTGCCCCATCTGCCGTAATATAAACGTCATCTTCAATCCGGACACCGGCCACATTTGGAACATAAATTCCTGGTTCAATCGTGTATACCATACCCTCCTCGATAATGAGCGGGTTTGTTTCTGTTAGTGATGGATACTCATGAACACTAATTCCGAGACCGTGGCCCAGCCTGTGTGGAAAATAGTCCCCGAAGCCAGCTTCAGCAATAATTCGGCGTGCAGTAAGGTCTACTTCTGCGGCAGTTATCCCAGGTTTGCTGGCTTCAATAGCAGCGAGTTGCGCTTTTAATACAGTGTCATAGATTTCCTTTTGCTTATCATTAATGTCGCCATAGGCAACGGTCCTAGTAATATCTGAACAATACCTGTCAACAACCACACCTAAATCAAATAATACTAGATCACCTTTTTGGATTTTTGTTTCTCCAGGATTTCCATGGGGAGAAGCGGCATTGGCGCCGGTTAGAACCATTGTCGAAAACGACATCTCGGTCACACCCCTTTGTTTTAGAGCATACTCCAGGGCGTTTAGTATTTCCAACTCTGTTTTGCCTTCCTTGATTTCACTAGCACCAAATTCCACCGCATAGTCAGCTAGGGCACACGCCTCTTCAATAATTTTTAATTCCTTGGCATCTTTAATCATTCGCAGCATGCGCAATTTTTCTTCCGCTGAAACAAAGGATGCTTGCGGGAATAACCTTGAAAGATGTTCATATCGTTCGACGTTCATATGCTCTTTTTCAATCGCTGCTTTGGAGACACCATTTATTCTTTTTTGGATAGCATTTAGAATCATTTCCCATGGATTCTCGATGTCGCTATAGCCAAGAATTTCATGCTCCCAGCCAGAACGTTTCGCTTCAGGTACTTCCATTCCAGGGCAGACAAGGAAAGGCTCGTCCGTCTGAAAAATGGCTAGTGCAAGCAAGCGCTCATGGGGATTAGTGTAATATCCGCTCAAGTAAAAGACATTTTCGGAAGAGGTTAGAAAGGTAACTTCAATCTCGTTTTCCCTCATCCAGTTTTGAAGTTTAGTTAATCGCTGATTCATTTTAACTCCCCCTATGTAATTCATATTCTATATGAGAGTATCAATTAAAAGTTGAAATGTAAACTAACTGACGTTTTTGTCCTTCACCTTGCTTAAATTCGATTTATTAGGAATAAACTAGAAATATGGAAGGAATTCCAGTTATTGCATGGAAATATATTAGAGGAAAACGAGAGGAGCGAGTCTGATGAAAATTTCTTATCATGGACATTCAGTGGTGCAAATTCTATCGAATGGGAAGCGTATTTTAATTGACCCATTTATTAATGGGAACCAATTAACAGACCTGAAAGTGGATGAAATAAGGCCAGATGTTATTATTTTATCGCATGGTCACAATGACCATGTCGGGGATACGGTCGAACTGGCAAAGAAAAATAATGCTCTGGTAGTTGCCAACCATGAACTTTCCACTTATTTAAGTTGGCAGGGAGTTAATACCCATGGGATGCACATTGGTGGTGCCCATCAATTTGAGTTTGGCAAAGTAAAATTAACACAAGCCTTTCATGGATCAAGCTATACAACGGAAAATAATGAAATCATCTATTGTGGAATGCCTGCTGGGATTTTATTTATGAATGAAGACAAGACCATTTATCATGCTGGAGATACAGCGTTATTTTCAGATATGAAATTAATTGGCGAGCGCCATCCAATCGATGTAGCCTTCCTGCCTATTGGTGATAATTTTACAATGGGTCCTGAAGATGCGGCCTACGCTGCCAAGTTACTAAAAGCTAAAACAGTTGTCCCGATTCACTTCAATACATTCCCGCCTATTAAGCAGGATCCATTTAAATTTATTGACATGCTGGAAGATAAAAATGGCAGAGTACTCCAACCAGGCGAAGCCATTGAAATTTAAATATTCTAGATGATTTACATACTTTTTTTCCTCCAATATGCATAAATATGAACAAGCAGTCTTAAAGAGGAGGAATTAAAATTGAAAAAGAACAGATATTTCCTTTGCCTTTTACTCAGTGGCTTCTTGCTTTATTATGGGGTACCACGATTATCGATTCAGGCAGAAGGTGCCCAAGGAATCTTTTCGTTAGTCTGGCTTTCCTTTGCTTTAATCGTCATCGCTGGAAATCTTACTGGTTTGCTTTATAGTCCAAAAAGGCAAGGACAGAAGCTTCAATCGGATCGACGTCCAAGGAAGAAATCTAGGTCCTTTCATTGAGAATTAGGTATTATGTGAGAATCCGCATTGAATCAAGGCTTTTAACACTCTATAATAAATTTATATGTAATCCGGATTATTCGTAACTGAATGATTGGAATTTGACTATAAAAAGGGTGAAGGTCTTGGCCACAAAGCATGAACAAATTTTACAATATATTGATGGACTCCCGATTGGGGAAAAGATATCTGTCAGGCAAATTGCTAAGGCGATGGCCGTAAGTGAAGGTACAGCCTACCGTGCGATTAAAGAAGCGGAAAATAAAGGATATGTCAGTACGATCGAACGGGTTGGAACGATTAGAATTGAACGGAAGAAAAAAGAAAATATTGAGAAACTGACTTTTGCGGAAGTAGTAAATATTGTTGACGGTCAGGTATTGGGCGGAAGAACAGGCTTGCATAAAACACTCAATAAATTTGTGATTGGGGCCATGAAACTAGAAGCCATGATGCGTTACACCGAAGCAGGCAATCTATTAATTGTTGGGAACCGGACCCAAGCACATGAACTTGCCTTAAAAGCAGGCGCCGCCGTACTCATTACCGGGGGGTTCGATGCTGAAGATGATATCAAAAAGCTGGCTGATAACCTCGAAATACCGGTTATCTCAACAAGCTATGATACGTTTACTGTTGCTACAATGATTAACCGGGCTATTTATGATCAATTGATAAAAAAGGAAATTATTTTGGTTGAAGATATTTTAACTCCACTTGCTGAAACATTTTATCTCAAAACAACGGATAAGGTGTCCAAATGGCATGAGTTCAATCAACAAACGGCACATAGCCGCTATCCCGTTGTCGATCAAAACATGAAGATACATGGAATGGTGACAAGTAAGGATATTTTAGGTCAAGATATGGATACATCCATCGAAAAGATCATGACCAAACACCCGATGTCGGTTAATGGCAAGACAAGTGTGGCCTCAACGGCTCATACAATGGTCTGGGAAGGGATTGAAGTGCTTCCTGTTACGGATGAATCTAACCGGCTAGAAGGGATCATTAGCAGACAGGATGTGTTAAAGGCCTTACAAATGAACCAACGGCAGCCACAGGTTGGGGAAACGATTGACGATATCGTTACCAATCGAATGGTGTTAATGCAGGGAAGAGCAAAAGGAGAAGAAGTCTACTCTTGTGAAGTAACCCCGCAAATGACCAATCAGCTGGGCACCATTTCTTATGGTGTTTTTACCACCATCGTCTCAGATGCTGCCAACCGAGTATTACGAACCTATAAAAAAGGTGACCTTGTCGTCGAAAATATGACCATTTACTTTATAAAACCAGTTCAAATGGAAAGTAACTTAGAAATTTATCCGAAAGTCCTTGAAGTGGGGCGTAAATTTGGAAAAGTAGATGTAGAAGTTTTCAATGAAGGAATATTAGTCGGAAAAGCGATGATGATGTGTCAATTGTTGGATAGAAGTTAGAAAAGCGGAAGCGCTTAGGGGCTTATGACCCAGAGCCCCTAAGCAGTGGAGCTAGACAGTTTTCAAATATATCTTTAAAACAAAGCCGCTTCACTAAAATGCGAAGCGGCTTTTTATTTTATTTTTGCTGTTCAAAATTTTTCGCTTCCTCGATTGCGAAAGGAAGGTAGTGTTTATATTTTTTTAAACCGATCCAGGTGAATGTTGCCCCATAAATAATAAATACTGCAGCAACAATATAAGATACGGTTGTTTCGGAAATAAATAGTAAATGATTAAGACCAAATAACAATACAAAAAGCCCTAAAGCAATATTTGATTTAGCAGCAAGCCATTTCTTTTCAACTAAACGGTTGCTTCTGATGTATTTTGTTTTATAAAATAGGTAGAAAGCAAATAGTAGTGCAATTAATACAACAAGTACAAACATATTTTTTCCTCCAAGCATAGAAAATCTTCTATTATTGTACCTGTAAAAACAAAAAAATACCACCATGGTTTATGAGTAGGTAAAGGAGTAGTGCCCATGATTGAGCAAATATTAGCAGAGATTGAAAAATATGAAACGATAATTATACATCGTCATGTTCGTCCGGATCCGGATGCTTATGGTTCACAAGGCGGGTTGGCAGCAATTTTGAAAGAATCCTTTCCGGATAAAAAGATTTATGCAGTTGGTCAAGAAGAACCAACCCTTCATTACATGCGCAGGCTGGATGTAATTGATGATGAAGTATATAAGGGGGCATTAGTAATCGTTTGTGATACCGCAAATGTTGATAGGATTTGTGACAAGCGATACGCTCTTGGTGATAAATTAATAAAAATAGATCATCACCCTAATGAAGACCCATATGGTGATTTACTATGGGTGGATACAAATGCCAGCTCATGCAGCGAAATGATCTATGAATTTTATTTAAACGGAAAAGACAAAGGGTTAAAAATGAATGATGAAGCGGCGAGACTGTTATATGCTGGAATTGTCGGTGATACTGGAAGATTTTTATTTCCAAGCACAACAGAAAAAACACTTGGCTATGCCGGTGAATTGATTCATTATCATTTTTCTCGCACTGAATTATTTGACAAGATGTACGAACTGGATCTCAATATAATTAAACTAAACGGTTACATACTCCAAAATTTTGATTTTCAGCAAAACGGGGTTGCGTCTGTAAAGCTAACCAAAGAACTGCTAAACGAATACAATGCAAAACCAGCGGAAGCATCTCTTCTTGTCGGAACATTAGGGGATGTAAAAGGTATTAAAGCATGGGTTTTCTTCATCGAGGAGGACGCCCAAATTAGAGTCCGTCTTCGTTCAAAAGGACCGGTTATCAATGGAGTCGCACGCAAGTTTAAAGGAGGGGGACACCCACTGGCATCAGGTGCCTCCATCTATTCATGGAACGAAGTGGAAAATGTATTGAAAGCACTTGATGAGGTATGTGAAAATTATTCACTTAACCATTAAAAAAATCGGCCCTCGGAGTGGGGGCCGATTTTTTTAAACGGGTGTTTCCGCTTTTCTTATTCAAACTGAATCTCCAATTGTATCGTTAGGTTTGTATAAAAAACCATTTCTTTAACCTTAAGTTTATATCTTTTATCATTTATTTTTATGGGTTTATTTTCAATAATTTTTTTTAATAGGTCTTTACTTTTGTAGACTGTGTCGATATCCTTGGCAATCATCAAGCTAATATCATCTCTAACAGAATCCTCTGTTTCTAATACACTTAAAGAATCAAGTTTATATTTTTCCGAGTTTGTTATTCTAATATTGATTTTCTGAACGGTGATTTGTTCAATGTTTCGCTTGTTCATCTCTTTATATTCTTCCTGCCAAATCTTTTTCTCGTCATTTAGGTCCACAATCTCCTGCGCTTGTTTTCGAATTAATTCGGTGTTCTCTTCATGCCAGACTCCATAAATATATAAAAAAATGCACCAGCTAATCGCACCCCCAATGGCCATTCCTGCAAAAAAGCGCTGCCAGGCAGGTTTTCTATACAACGGTGGTATTCTCATGATGAGATATGCTCCTGGGTTAACCAATTAATAATCAGGGCTCCAGTCTGGGCACCGCCTAAAGCAGAAAGAATTAATAAAAATTGTTTAAATAGATCCTTTGTATCGGCGTTAAATAATCCCCTTTCAAAGGTATAAACTGCGTCAAACGTCCCGCCGATTGCAGATACAATAGCCCAAATTCGAAGAGCTGAAGATAAGCGATAAACGGTTGTCAGCGGCGGCTGCCCGGTTAGGAATGAAGCTATTCCCCCAATGAGTGCACCGCCAAGCACGACTCCTAAGGCAATAAAGTAGCTTTCTATAAAAGCAGGGAAAAATCCAATTTCTTTCATTTTGTCTACCGCCTCTACACATAGTCAAGACTCCATATTCATTTATATGGACAAACCAATGGAAATATGAATTTAGAGTCCTAAATTGAGAGGATTGTCTTGTTTCAAGGCCCCGCAGCTGGTCTACATCGCCTAAAGAGCGCGTCAACATTTTTCAAAATGAGAACATATTTTCTTTTTTATCGATCTCGTTCTATAATAGAGGAAGAGATTATGGAACTAAGGGTGTGACAATATGTCTTTTATTCACCTGCATGTATATAGTGCATACAGTTTATTAACAAGTACGGCATCTGTCCCGGATTTAATAAAAAATGCACAAGAAAAAGGGTTTTCTGCCATTGCCTTAACGGACAGAAACGTCATGTACGGAACAGTCGAATTTTATAAGTTGTGCAAACAAAATAATTTGAAACCGATTATCGGATTAACAGTTGATGTGGAGAGTGAGTACACCGCTAACGAATCCTATCCATTGATCTTACTCGCTGAAAATGATAGTGGGTATAAAAATCTTTTAAAAATATCAAGTACGGTACAAACCAAAACGGATAATGGAATTCCGCTAAAATGGTTGAAACATTATGCAGAAGGGCTTATTGCGATTACACCAGGTCTTGAAGGTGAAATCGAACAGTCAATCATCAATGACAACGAGAAAATGGCTAGAGATATTATTAAAAAACTAGATACCATTTTTGGCAGGGATAACTTTTTTCTTGCGATTCAAGATCACCAACTTGAACAAGAAACAAAAATCAGAAATAAGTTTAGTATGATTTCGAAGGAAATGAATGTTCCGCTTGTCGCTACTAACCAAGTCTTTTATCTAGAAAAAGAAGATATGTTTGCCCATGAGTGTTTGTTAGCAATCAAAAATGGTGATAAATTGCAGGACGAACAGAGAGAAAAGTTAGAAACGGATCAGTTCTATTTAAAAACAGCATCTGAAATGGTTGAGCGCTTTTCTAATGAACTAGATGCGTTAGAAAATACTATCCGGATAGCAAACAGATGTCAATTTAACATGGAATTAAACAGGACCTATTTACCTGCATTTCCAACAGAAAATGAGATTCCTGCAGAGGAATACCTTGATATGCTGTGTAAACAGGGATTGAGTGAACGTTTTCCCGCACCGTCTAAGGAGTATTTTGAACGGTTGTCCTATGAATTAGCGGTTATAAAACGGATGAAGTTTAGCAACTATTTTTTAATTGTTTGGGATTTTATGAAATATGCAAGAGAGCATGGGATTTTGACAGGACCGGGAAGGGGTTCAGCTGCCGGTTCATTGGTTGCCTATGTTTTATACATTACAGATG
>NZ_JBALOS010000257.1:0-3500 GCF_036962765.1 Neobacillus drentensis | reverse complement strand
ACTCTGCATCTTGTTTCTTATTATTAGGATATTTATTTTTCCGTTCTCTGTTATCATTTCTGTTTGTCATCAGAAGCCCTCCTTTTAAGTTAACTCGGTGATTATTTTGCGCAAGAGAGGATTTTTTTACTCACTTTTAATACAATGTTAATTAATTATGCATAAGATAATAAAGTGAGCAGCTAATACAGAAGGGGACATATGTAGATGAATACGTTAGATGCGATTAAAACGCGCAGAAACATAAAAAAATTTAAACCTACGGAAATTGACCATCATGCAATTCTCTCATGGTTAGAGGCTGCCACAATGGCACCCAATCACCGTATGACAGAACCATGGGAAATTTATTTTATCGGAGCAGAAACAAGAGCAAAGCTTAACCATAAAACAAATTTTGGAAACGCACCAATTGTATTGATGATTTTATCAAAGCAAGGTGCAATATCTGTAGAAACAGAAGAAAACGCAATGGCAACTGCGTGTTTTATCCAAAATTTCAATTTAGCAGCATGGGCAGAAGGGGTTGGAACCTTTTGGTCATCCATTGGCATTACCCCAAAAAATAGGGAGATTCTTCGTGTTCCGGATGGCTATGATATCATTGGTGTTCTGGGAGTAGGTTATCCTGAAGTGATCCCTGAGCCAAAACCTCGGACCCCCATTCAGAATAAAATCAGTAATTTACCTTAACAGAAATAAGAAGAGCCAACCGATAGGGTTGGCTCAATTAATTAGGCTATGGTAGCCTCATTGTATTCAAATGTAAGATTGTCGATGATTTGTTGAACAGGGAGAATCTCTTGAATTTCACCCACTCGTGCGCCTGCAAAAACAAGACCATTTTCCACATCACCCTCCAATGAAACCAATAGAGAATCCATTGTACAAAACCGGTAGGAACAATTCTTTAAACAATCAAGGCATTTAGCAATTTTCAACTTGTCTTGTCCACTGATTAATTTTGTAAAATGATTATTAATCGCCCTGCCATGAAGGCCTACGGTGGTTTTAACTAAGACTAAATCCTCTTCCCTTGCATCAACATACTTTTGCTTAAATGATAATGGTGCATCGCATTCCTGGCTGGCAACAAAGCGTGTCCCCATTTGGACACCTGAGGCACCCATTGCAAGTGCCCTTGCAATATCTCCACCTGTCATGATTCCTCCTGCCGCAATAACGGGGATGGAAACCGCTTCAACAACTTCTGGAAGAATATCAAACATAGGGCGATCAGTACCAAGATGTCCTCCAGCTTCAAAGCCTTCAACAACAACAGCAGCAGCACCAAGTCTTTCGGAAATTCGCGCTAATTTGGCTGACGAGACAATCGAAATAACCGGAATACCGGCTTGTTTTCCCCATGCATACATATCTCTTGAAATACCAGCTCCAGAGATAATAAAGTCCACTTTCTCTTCGAGGGCGGCTTTCATTTTTTCAGCAAAGTCATTCATCGCAAATAGAACATTTACCCCAATGTATCCGGCTTCTTTAATCCGGCTTTTCGCTTTTCGAATATGTGATCTCATTTCGTCGGTTGAGATTCCTGTTCCAGAAATAATTCCAATCCCTCCAGCATTTGCGACCGCTGACGCCAATTTACTAAGTGAAATACCTACACCCATTCCGCCTTGCATAATGGGGACCTTAGGCATCATATGACCTATTTTCAGTTGAGGAAAATTCAATTTATTACCCCGTTTCATTATTTGTAGTTGAAACTCTCATGTATCATACAACATCCATTTCGATATGTCTGTGATTACTATCACCAGGTCATAATTGCAGCTTGTAACATTTACTAGTATGTTAAAATAAACAAATATGATAAGAACTTATTGTATAAAAATTTTGTTGAAACCAAACGATACGATATGAAGTGAAAAATGGATGGTGGTATAATATGTATATTTTTACGGATATTGACCTGGATGGACTAGGATGCGGGCTGATTGCGAAACTGGCCTTTGGAGATAATGCTCGTGTATTTTACTGCTCTTATCGGAATTTAAATCAACGAGTAGAAGCTGTGATCAAAAATCCTGAAAATAATAATGTGGAGATCTATATTACTGATTTGGCGGTAAATGAGCAGGTCGAGAAGAAACTTGAGGAAAGGTTTCAACGGGGAAAACATGTTCAAATGATCGATCACCATGTGACGGCATTACATTTTAATGAATACAAATGGGGAAGCGTCATTCCTGAATATGATACGGGTAAGAAGACTTGTGCAACATCCTTATTTTATGATTACCTAATTAGGCATAGAAAAATGGAGAGAAATAAAGCCCTTGAGGAATTTATTGAATTGGTACGCCAATACGATACCTGGGAATGGGATGAAAACGATAATATTGCGGCGAAAAGGTTAAATGATTTATTCTACATACGGAATAGAGAGCAGTTTGAAGAAGAAATGCTGAAAAGGTTAACGGAAAATACGGATTCGTTTATGCTATCTGAAACTGAAAATATGCTTCTTGATATTGAAGAGCAAAAGATCAACCGTTATATTCATTCAAAGAGCAGACAGATTGTTCAATCCTTTATTGATGATTTTTGTGTGGGGATTGTTCATGCCGAGCAATATTTATCGGAATTGGGGAATGCTTTAAATAATTTATACCCACAAATGGATATGATTATCCTACTGAATATGAGCGGAAAGAAAATGGGTTTCCGGACCATTCACGATGAAATAAATGTCGCTAAATTTGCAAAAAGATACGGTGGAGGAGGACATCCAAAAGCATCCGGATCTGAATTAACAAGTGAAGCATTTAAGCAATTTGTTGTAAATGTGTTTGAACTTCTTCCACTTAAACCAGATGCCGATCGGAATGAATTTAACGTGAAAAATCCTAATTCTCTTACCGCCTTTCAAAATCAAAAGGGCGATATTTCCTACATTATCGCTAAGGGTGAAAGTGAGTATCGTATCATTCATAATCAGAAGAAACTGGATCAATCCTTTACTACATTTACGGATGCTGAGCTTTATCTCAAAAGAAATTATTCTTCTTGGCTTCAGTATGACCAAGATTTCCTTTATCAGTTATCTGCCACATTTAAGTTATCGATTGACAAGATAAAGGAAAGCTATGCTGAGATTATTCGTAAACACATAGTCGATTTAGGCAAGGTATAAAAAAGAGCTTGGGGCACCCCAAGCTCTTTTTTTTGTCAAAAACTACGATACAAGCTGGTTAAGGTTTCGTTAAGGAGTGAATGGTAAAATAATCGTAGGTATTTGTAAGTGTTATTTCGGTATCGTAATTACCATGAAATAGAAAGTAATTCTGCTATCATATTGTTGTAATATTAATAAGGTATAATGGTTCCGAAAGCTAAATTAAAACAATTTTCACAGGTTTTGGTCTGGGAATATTTGTTAAGCGACAAATAATAAAGTATAGTAAAATACCTTTTTGAACAATTAATAATGGGGTGATTGGATGGCTTCAACTTCAAAAAGGAGTAAGTATTTTGAT
>NZ_JBALOS010000256.1:0-2040 GCF_036962765.1 Neobacillus drentensis | reverse complement strand
GGATAGTTGAAGAAGGAATTTATTTTTACTTCTAGAATATACATTACTTGTCAAAGAAGATTACTTACGGAATAATGGTGAATTTGAATTTGATGAAACCGAGAATAAACGTCCGATGAACATATGGCTCTATGCTAAGTGCAGGACATATCTCGATTCTGATCACCCAGAACAGGAGGTGAGTCATCTTTTGATTGCCAATATTCAGTGTCTTTGATGCATCGAAAACGCTTTCAAAAGAGAATTTGTAGAACAATAGGGCTGATAAAAAAGTAAAGAGAGGGAAACCAAATGAAAAAGATTACAACGGGACAAAGCAACAGCGGCTTCTCCGAAACAGGGCTGCGCAGAATGCGCAACGTGCTGGCAAGGTATGTCGATTCCGGGAAGATTCCTGGGCTCGTTGCTCTGGTCAGCCGACACGGTGAGACACACGTCGAAGCGATCGGCACGATGCGCCATGACGGTGGCGCGCCGATGCGCCGGGACACGATCTTCCGGATGGCATCGACGTCCAAGCCGGTTGCGATCGCGGCGGCGATGATCCTGCTCGATGAGTGCAGGCTGCGGCTGGATGACCTGGTAGAACAGTGGCTGCCGGAACTCGCCGACCGGCGGGTGCTGAAGCGGATCGACGGCCCGCTGGATGATACCGTGCCGGCTCGGCGGCCGATCACCGTACGGGACCTGCTGACCTCCACGTTCGGGCTCGGCATGGATATGACGTCGCTGGGCACTCCGATCATGAACGCGATCTTCGAGCAGGGGCTCACGCCCAATCTACCAGAGCCGGTGCCCGAGCAGGATGAGTGGATGCGCCGCCTTGGCACGCTTCCGCTGATGTACCAGCCCGGAGAGCGCTGGCAGTACCACATCAGCAACGATCTACTCGGCGTGCTCGTCGCCAGGGTCACGGGTCAGTCGTTTGAGACGTTCCTGCGCGAACGCATCTTCAACCCCCTAGGCATGAAGGACACTGGTTTCCACGTGCCCGCCGACAAGATCGCCCGGCTGCCAACCCTCTACGCCCCCGACCCGCAGACCGGAGAGTTCATCGTGTGGGACGAGGCCAAGGGGGGACGCTACAGCCAGCCTCCGGCGTTCCAGGGCGGCGGCGGCGGACTGGTCTCCACCGTCGACGACTACCACGCATACTTCCGGATGCTGCTGAATCACGGGATGCACGGGACCGAACGGATCCTGTCCCGGCCCGCCGTCCAGCTGATGACCACCAACCGCCTCACGCCCGAGCAACAAGCCGCCCGAAACGCCATGGCCAGAAACAACGTCCATGTGTCATTCGGCCAAGGGCAACACGGCGGCTGGGGCTTCGGGATGGCGGTGCGCACCTACCGTGGTGACTACGCGTCCATCGGCCAGTTCGGCTGGGACGGCGGAAGCGGCACAGCGACGTACGCCGACCCGGACAAACAGCTCACTGGAATCCTGCTCACCCAGGTCGGGGCGTCCACTCCGGATTCATCGTGGCTTATCCACGACTTCTGGACCACGGTCTACCAGGCAATCGAAGACTAACACCGAGCCCGCGGTTCGTCGTTCGTTTAAAAAAAGGCCGATGAATTTCATCGAACTTATTGGGGCAGAACCATGACGTGACACGGAGTTGGTTGGACGGAGTAGAAGTGGGCAGGGGCATGGCCGCAAGTGCTTGGAGGTCTATTTAAAGCTTGCAATCACCGATGCCCAGCAGGGATATAACGAGGTCATCAATAAATAATTCCCCATTAAATTACATCTACATTGCGGGTGGTGTCAGCTTCGCTGGTACTACCCCTTTTTAAGTTAAAAAAATAAATTGATAAAAATGCTCGACTTAAGGGTGCGTTATTCCAGGAAGGATTAACGCCTTTTTTGTTGAAGTTATTGAACTAACGGGGCAGGATAGTTGAAGAGTACTGTTTGACCTTTGTTCAACAATTGGGCCATTTAGTTGAAGATCTCATCAGATAAGTAATAATATTTAAAGGAATAATTCATTCTGATAAAGAATATTAAAAAACGTGATGATAAGGAGGCGAT
>NZ_JBALOS010000255.1:947-1774 GCF_036962765.1 Neobacillus drentensis | reverse complement strand
GTAAAACCCATACCCTTAAACCTCCAACTAACATTTGTCCTTAATTGTAGCATACCATTAAAGAGACATGTAGTTAGTTGCTTTTCTAGGTTAAAGCACATATTTGTTGCAACATATCTCCCTGACTCATATTATACAGTAAAAAAATAATCTGAAAAATAAGTTAAATATTGAAAGGGGAGGAGAAACGTGAAACAATTGATGAATACCTCACTTAAAAAAGCCGGCGAAAAGGAAAGAACAGCAGTCTTAAGATTAGAGATGGATTATGAATTGGCAACATTATTTGAAGCAATTGAAGAAAAGAACGAGAAAAAAATGAAAGAATGCAAACAAAAATTAGAAAAAATCCGCCAAGAATTATTACGATTAAAAGCTCTTTGAGAAATAAGACGGTTTTTTATCCAGGGAGATATAAAGAAGCATGAAGCGAAATAGAATATATTCTGAACTTATCTAAAACGAACTCCAGCAAGATTGAGGGGGTTCGTTTATTATTGTACATTTCCAGAAGGGAAGCATCCTAAAAGTTGCTGTGTTCCACCAATTTGATTAAGCTAAAGGTACATTATTTAATTTAACATGTTTCATACTACATACATTGAATCTTGACAGGAAATAAGCTATTTGGAGGCGGGTTATGAACTGGGAGCAAATTTATTCTGATGCAAAGGAATGGGTTAATGAGGCAGGAGCTAAGATTAAATTATCTTTTGATAAGACATTAAGTATTCAAACAAAGTCAAA
The DNA here is from genome assembly GCF_036962765.1 of Neobacillus drentensis. GTDB lineage: Bacteria > Bacillota > Bacilli > Bacillales > Cytobacillaceae > Neobacillus > Neobacillus drentensis_C. Next base: position 1,027 of record NZ_JBALOS010000255.1, on the reverse strand, counting down.
CGCTAATGACTTAGTAACGAATATGGATAAGGAAATTGAACAATTTTTTATTAGTAAAATAAGAGATAGTTATTCCGATC
>NZ_JBALOS010000255.1:0-925 GCF_036962765.1 Neobacillus drentensis | reverse complement strand
TTTGGAGATACACTAAGTAGTCTCGAAGGTATTGTTTGGATGATTGACCCAATCGATGGGACGATGAATTTTATCCACCAACAAAGAAACTTTGCTATATCCCTTGGTGTTTATGAGAATGGCATTGGTAAGATCGGTCTTATTTACGATGTGGTCCATGACGAATTGTATCATGCAGAGAGGGGAAATGGAGCGTATTTAAATGAAACTCCTCTTGTTCCGCTTAAGGAAACAACAATAAAGGAATCCATCATCGCACTCAATGCTACATGGGTGATGGAAAATCGTCGTATTGACCACAATTTAATGATTCCACTGGTAAGAGACGCAAGGGGAACAAGGTCATATGGTTCGGCGGCCCTTGAATTGGTGTTTGTTGCGACCGGAAGGGTTGATGCCTATCTTTCCATGCGCTTATCACCGTGGGATGTGGCGGCAGGGGCTGTAATAATAGAAGAACTTGGCGGCATTGTCACAAATTTAAGGGGCGAGCACCTTAATTTCCTTACACAGGATTCATTATTTGCAGCAAAGCCAGGTTTACATCAATCCATCTTAAAGGATTACTTAAAAGAAGGAAAATGGTAAAAAAGAAGCCGTTGTTGGCTTCTTTTTTGCCTTTTTAGGCCATCAGCGAGATTCCTTTATAATTCTCCATTTTCACGCATTTTTCTTTTTGTTTTAAAACCCATGCCCATTATGACGATAATGGCTAGTACACATCCTATTGCTCCGATTAAACTTTTTTCACTTATGGCTATCCCAATTCCCATAATGCCAGCCGCAGCAAGGATTGCATAAACGAGTAAAGGCCACTTTACGTTTTTCATGTTTATTACCCCTTTTTTCATTGATAAATACAGTTTAAACGAACACTGCTTTTATATATTTTTTATTCTACAATAAAATGGTTAGGGGTTTCCAC
>NZ_JBALOS010000254.1:0-9592 GCF_036962765.1 Neobacillus drentensis | reverse complement strand
ATATCATATAATAATTAATTTAATTAAATAATTATTATCAATTATTACCCCATTCCCCTTCATAAGTTTACCCTATTTGCTTAAGAATAATCGACGATATGTAACAATTTCCCTTTTAATTCTCTTACATTTTAACATGAATGCAAATCAGAACCAAATAATACGCCTCTTATCTATTTCCGAGATTCGTGAAATAAGATGTTATAACATTGATGGCAACACTAATCGCCTCTTCATGTGGATTTAACTTTGCATGGTGTAAACCATAAGGTGATTCGACACCAAGCCAAAACATCAGCCCTGGTATTTCTTGTAGCATATAACCAAAGTCTTCACCTGTCATTGCTTCTTTGCACTCGATGACATTCACATTGGTTTCTTCCTGAATATATTTCATAAACTCTCTTGTAATTGTTTCAGTATTATAAACCTGATGATACATCGAGCCGTAATCGATGTTAGCTTTACATTCAAAGCCTGCCTCGATTCCTTTAACAAGTGCTTCAATACGATGTTTAACCCTTTTCATTGATTCAGCAGAAAGCGTTCTAATTGTCCCTTCGAGTCTTGCAGTTTCAGCAATAATATTTTGAACTGTGCCTCCAGTAATTTTCCCGACCGTTATAACCGCACTATCTAAAGGGTCCACATTCCTTGCAACAATCGTTTGCAGTTGATTAACCAATGCACAGGCAGCTATCACCATATCATTCGTTTCGTGTGGTCTTGCTGCATGTCCGCCTTTACCCTTAAGGTCAATAAACAATTCAGAGGTATTTGCAAATAATAACCCTTCCTTCACTGCTATTGAACCAACAGGATACTCTGGAGCGATATGTAAGGCAAAAATTAGATCCGGTTTCCATTCTTGCATTTCTTCCGATCTCAACATTGGTTCCGCGCCGCCAGGTCCTTCCTCAGCAGGCTGGAAAACAAATAAAAGGTCATCCTTTATTGGGTTCTCAGTAAAATAAGTCAACACCCCAAGAGCAATACTCATATGAAAATCATGACCACAGGCATGCATCTTGTCAGTATGTGTCGATGAAAACGGTAAACCAGTGTCTTCACTTATAGGCAATCCATCAATATCAGATCTGTAACCAATTGTTTTTTGAGGATTTAAACCATGAACCTTTACAAACAAGCCCGTCTTCCATTTCTTTATGGTCATTCGATCTTGTGGAAAGGACTCCAGGTAAGATAGTAAATATGCCTGTGTTTTAAATTCTTGAAATCCTAGTTCTGGGATTTGATGAAGGTCACGGCGGATCTTAATAAACTGATTCATTTATGTTCCTTTCCTCCCCTATAAAAGAAGCGTGGAAGGAATCCACGCTTCCGCTTTTATAGTTGTCGTAGCTCTTGCATAATTTCTGTTTTCGATTTCGTTTTTTCGTCGATATCTTTTATTTTCCTAGCAGGCATCCCTGCTACAACTGTATAAGGTGCAACATCTTGAGTAACTACAGCACCTGCAGCTACTACAGAGCCTTTTCCAACTGTTACCCCTTCAAGGACAACCGCATTTGCTCCAATCAGAACATCATCTTCAATTACGACTGGCTTAGCGGATGGTGGTTCGATTACACCTGCTAATACGGTGCCTGCTCCAATATGGCAATTCTTCCCAACGGTCGCTCTTCCGCCAAGGACAACTCCCATATCTATCATGGATTTTTCTCCAATAACTGCACCAATATTGATAACAGCCCCCATCATAATAACGGCATTATCCCCGATCTCCACTTGATCACGAATCACTACTCCTGGCTCAATTCGTGCATTAATATGCTTTGTATCTAATAATGGGATAGCTGAATTACGACGGTCATTTTCAACCACGTAATCTTCAATATTCCCTTTATTTGCTTCTAATACTTCATTGATTTCAGACCATTCACCAAAAAGAACACCAGTATTTCCATTAATAAAGGTTTTTGTATTATCTCCAAAATCAATTCCCTCTAATTCACCTTTTACATATACCTTTACTGGTGTAGATTTTTTACTATTTTGAATAAAAGAAATAATTTCATTTGCATCCATCATTTTCATAAGTAGGCCCCCTATAGTTGTCGTTACTAAAGCTATTTTCGCACAGGTTGTTGTTTTACATATAAGTACATCAACCCGTNNGAAAATTGCCTAGAAACTTAGTGAATCACCATCATTAAGTTCCAAGAGGAACAAAGTATACGAAAAGAGCCTTTACTAAAAAATACTTTATCAAACAAAAGCAATGAAAACAAGAAAAACCACCTTATTCTTCTGAAGATTCTGCGATATATTCCTTAATTAATTCGACAAAAGCCTTCACTTGCTTTAACTGAAAGGCAGAGTCATAGCCTAAAAGCCACGTATCACGTTTTAAGGGGTGATTATTCTCATCTACAAGCGGTATTTTGAAGATTTCCCTATCCGTTTTAGTTAGTGTTATCGCTGGTAAAATCGCGTACCCAATCCCATTAAAGGCCATCTGTTTACAGGTCTCAATTTGATCGACAACCACTGTCCGCTTTGGTGATGTCTTAAAGTTTCTCATCCACCAATCTTGTATTTCTTGATAATAATTTGAATCACTTTTAAATTGAATAAATGGTCGATCCGTATGTAACACTTGTTCAGGACTAGTAATTTCCCTATCAACCAAATAAAGAGGATCATTAAAAAGGTGAACCTTAACCCCTTTCCAATCTGGTGTTCCACGAATAATCCCAACATGAACTTGATCGTCATACAACGATTTTAAAATTTCACTGCTCCATCCGGTAACTAATGAAATTCTGGCTTGAGGATACCTATCTATAAATTTCTTTAACACCTGAGGGAGCCAATTTTGTCCTACTATCGAAGCAACCGCAATTTTTAAAGTTCCAGACACCCCTGATTGGAGAGAATGAATGGTTTCACGTACTTTTTCTTGCTTCGTTAATACATCATTGACAAATTGGATGACATGTTCACCGGCAGGGGTTAGGGCTAATCCTTTTTGCGAACGAATAAATAGCTTTGTTCCCCAATCTTTTTCAATGGTTTGCAATCGTTGAGATAGCGCTGGCTGGGATACAAATAACCGTTCTGACGCCTTTCTCATATTCATTTCCTGAGCAAGGACTGATAATAACTGAAATTCAGACAATGAGGACAACTTGATCCCTCCTTGAAAAAAGCCCTGTAAAAATTACACAGAGCGTTCGTTCTTTTTCGGTATAAAAAAGATTAATAGTAAACTTATAATTGCAACAGCAAGGACAACATAATAAACAAAATGGAGGGAATGGGTTAACCCATTCTGCAAGAAGTTTCGGACAGATTCTGAAAGATTTTCCCGTTCCGTCGATTTTAACAGTTTATTAACATCATCCACTGAGAAAGTATGATCTTTTTGACTGAAATAATGACTCAATCGATTATTAAGAATCCCTCCGAGCAACGCTGCACCGATAGTATTGCCAAGATTCCGCATAAACATATTTGAAGCGGTTGCGATCCCTCTCTGTTCCCAACCAACCGTACTTTGAATCGAGACAATAAAGGCCGTAGATGTTAAGCCCATTCCTCCACCAACGAAAAAAGAACCCGCTGCTGCCCACAAAGGCCCGGAGGACGCTGACATCGTCACGAAGACGATACTGCCGATAATTAACAATAATCCTCCGATAATCGATGTTTTTCGATAACCAATAGTAATCAACAATCGTCCAGCAATTGTTGACGCGATTGGCCAGCCGATTGACATCGTTGTCAAGGTAAATCCAGCGACGATTGGTGTTTGTTCCATCACACCTTGTACAAATGTTGGTAAAAAGCTTGAGATTCCTATTAACATGATTCCAGTTGTAAGTGAGGTCGTGTTAGCAATTAATATAGAACGTTCTTTCCAAATCGTAAATGGCATAATCGGCTCTTTCGCACGGCCTTCATGGAGTACAAATCCAAGTAAAGTTATAGCACTTAATGCAAATAAACTTACTGACTGCCAAGAACTCCATGCAAACCGGCTTCCGCCTTCGACAAGGATAAACATTAACGATGAGATCGTGACCGTGACCAAAACAGCACCAACATAATCTATTTCATGTTGTTTCCTTTTGATGTTTTCATGTAAAAACAACCAGAGACCCACTAAAGAGAGGATACCAAGTGGAACGTTAATCCAAAAAACATAATGCCAACTTACATATTGAACTAGTAAGCCTCCAACTGCTGGTCCGGTTATGGCTGAAATCCCCCAAACACTAGATAAGTACCCCTGAATTTTTGCCCTCTCTTCAGCGCTGTATATATCACCAATGATGGTGGTTGCTATTGGCGTCACTGCACCAGCACCGAATCCTTGTATTAAGCGAAAAATAATCAGCATGTTCATGGACGTGGCAAACCCACAAAGAATCGATCCGATTAAAAAGAAAATAATTCCGATGGTAAGAATTGGTTTCCTGCCAAATAAATCAGATAATTTCCCGTAAATAAGAACGGTTACAGAATTCATTAACAAGTACGCAGAAAATACCCAGCTATAAAGGGTAAACCCGCCAAGGTCTGCAACAATGGCCGGCATTGCGGTTGAAACAATCGTGGCTTCAATCGCCCCCATAAACATAGCTAACATCACCGCTGCTAATACAAGCGGTTTTTTTGTTTGTTTTTTCTGAGAACCTTCTTTTGATATCTTACCAAAAGCATTGCTCATATTTACACCTCAAACGTTAAAAAAATCAAGCTCCCTTCTCGGGAGCCTAAAAACATCATCTGTCACTGTTTTGCAATTTATTAATCATCTTATTTAATTGATTTAATAATGTACTTCTTGGCAAAATTCCTTCAAAATAGCCATCTTCAGTCTCAACGCATAAAAAAGGTTGAGTAACAAGTAGTTCAAGGCATGTTTTTAAGGATGCTGAAATTTTCACTCGCGGAATTGAGCTTTTCATAACCTCTTCAACACGTTTTTTCTCAAGTTGCTCAAACTCAATTCTTTCTAGTCCTAAAATAGAATCCATAATAATTGGCGTACTTATTAACCCGTGAAGTTTGTAATGTGGATCTAACACAGGGATAGCCGTATAACCACTTTTTGTTAAAACTAATAAGGCATGCTCGAGATTATTGCCAATTTGCACGTGTGCAACCCGTTCAGACGGAATCATTAAATCTTTTATCGTTAATTTTAAAAATTCATCATTAGGAAGACTGATCATCACGGTAACTCCTCAAATTTGTTTTTCTACAGTTTCATTCTACCATAGTATTCGGGAGTCTGTGTTAATTTTGGTAACGTTCCGCTCGAAACGTTTTGCATCCTCCGCCATTTTTCATGACATGAAAAAGAAAGGAACCCTAAAGGTCCCTTATTGAATCAAATCAAAAATTTCAATTGTAATCATATCAATGTTATCAAATTGATAACGCTTTGGTTTTTCCTTTTCATTATATATTTCTAATTCAAATGTCTCCGTTTTCGGATGAAATGTTACTTGACATTTTCTATCTCCGTTTACCTCGAAATAGCGTTGTGCTGGTTCACCACTATTTGCTGTTTCCTGAAGATTTTTTAATCTTGATAATATACCTTGAAGCTGTGACATCGGCTTCGTCTCCTTTCCAACCCAAACAAACATCTACAATTATATTTCTCATTTAGCATTTTTCTATCCGAGTGGTTATCTTTCATAATTTTCCAGCCCATAAGAATATGCCAATATTAAAAGAATAAAATAACACTGGCCATTTGTCCAAGTAAAAATAAAAAAATAGGTAATTTTTTATTTTTCGAACGAAAATAAGCTAAAAACAATTTAAAGCAATTGTTCGTTTTGAAATAAGTATTGATAAGCAATATCAATAAACAAATAATCATCGCCATTCATAGGAAACGAAAACGTACGGATGGTTTCCCCAGTTTCTATATCCGAATATAAGTCCGATAAGATTCCTTTTCGTTCATTTCTCATTTTGATAATATTTTCTAAAAAATATGGACGCCAGCTCCAATTCTTTTGAATGTATTCGGATTGAGTAATCCAACCCTCTTTCCCTTTAAAAATATTAGCAGATTTTTGAAATCCATCCTCATCACAAACATACATCCGAAAGGCAATCTGATCTAATTCTTTAATGAGGGCCTGAAAAAGGGTCTGATATGTTCCATTTCTGTTTTTCATGACAATTTCTTGGACCTTAGCTTGAAATGTCTCTGCCGTTGTATAAACAGCCTCTAATTTCTTCTTTTCATAGGAGATAAAGTCATGAAACTTTTCTTTTAAGCGGTCTTTAAGAAAATCACGTTGAATAAATTCAGGTGCAGGTGGAAGTAAATAGTATCCTTGATAATATCGTCCTCCATTCTTCCAGGCAAATTGTAACTGGTAACTCATCTCAATATTTTCAAACAAGAGGGTTGCGCCTATTTTCCTTGCCAAAAGGGACAATGAAAACAAGACATCGTTAAAATTAATGCCAGTAGATGTTGATTTTAAAGCCTGTAAGTTGATTTTCAAAAAATCAGGTTCAAGTTGTCCAATCCGTTCAAAATAATGACTCTCACTATCAATTCTGGCAATCGCTAGTTTAATCCCATAGGTACGATAATATTGAAGTAAATGATCTAATTGGTCTAAATCACCAACATAATTCCGATCTGAAATTTCCAAGACAATTCGATTTAATTTTAAGCCCTTTTTTTCAAATGCAATCAGTTCTTGTAAAAAAGGTTCACCATTGTCGTACATTAATAAATCAGCATGTCGATTCAAAAAGATACTTACATCCTCTTCTAGTGTTAGAGCTTTTTCAAGCGCCATTTTAACTAATAACAGATCCACTTCATATTTATATTCATCAGGTATTTGATCATCCTGAAAAAATGTCCCTAAACTAATAATATTTCCTTCTGATTTATATCTCCCCAAGACCTCATAGGCAATTACACTTTGTTCATCGGCACTAAAAATCGGTTGAAAATAGGGAAATACATTTTCAAGATCCGATAGTATTTCCAATGCATCCATCCAAGTACCTCCAAATATTTTTTCTTCATATACCATACGCATATGTAAGGATTATCGTTCTTTTCCAAAAGGATACCATTATAGCAGCATAGAAACAATCATAACCTATACACAAGTTGTTTATTAAGGAGGATATGTTTTGAAAAAACTTTGTTTTTTAGTCTTAATCCTTCCCATGTTTGGATGTAGTCACTTTGATGCAGATACAAATACAAACACTGAAGAAAAACAGCCTCCTTCCTCGGTAGCAGTTGAAGATACTACATCTAACTCTTCTCCTGATGTTAATAAAAATACATCATACAACATAAACGAGCTTAATGAGCAAGTGATAAATGTAAAGAAATCAGTTAATAAAAGTAAGTCGGTTACTACCACACAAAGGAAAAAAAATTCTGCCATGCTTAATGTAGTGTTAATTAAGCAAAATCCAGAACTTAGATACGGTTGCGAGGTAACCAGTCTTGCAATGGTTTTAAACTATGCAGGAGCTAAAACAAACAAAATGGACCTTTACCGATCTGTTCGGAAGGATTCCGACACATTGATCAAATCAGCTAAAGGAGATATTTTACGTTGGGGAAACCCTGCTGATGGCTTTGTAGGGGATATGACAGGCAGAAGAGCAGGGTATGCTGTATTTGATAAACCAATGATTGCCTTAATCAATCAAAAGCTTCCTAACAGAGCCGTTAATTTAACAAACAAGCCCTTTGAAAAAGTATTAGAGCATGTCTCAGCTGGATATCCTGTTGTGGTTTGGACAACTGGGGATTACCGACTACCAGACCGTTGGGAAGGATGGTACCACGGGAACCAATATATTAAAACTCCCCTTGATTTACATGCCGTCGTCTTAGTTGGATACGACAACAACAACGTCTATCTTAACGACCCACTTTCGGGAAGAAAACAGGTCCGAGTTGGCAAACAACAATTTATATCATCTTGGAAAGCATTAAAATGTCGAGCAGTTAGTTATCATTAGGTAAAGCAGCCAAATTTTTGGCTGCTTTTATGAATGTTTTATTTTTTTTTGAATAAACACATACAAAGGACCTTTCACTTGCAAGATCATTCTGATTTAATGAAAATACTGAGTGACTCTTCTTTTAGTAGAAAAGTAAATAAGAAAATAGGCTGGTTGAAAAAATGGCTAAAAAACAGACGAGGAGAATCTTTTTAAAGCGATCATTTGGCTCAATTCTAACTGTACTGGGTTTAGGTTCGGGGGGCTTTCTTTATGCCAATCGAATTGAGCCATCCTTACTCGATATACAAGAAATTCAAATAAAACATCGATTGATTCCAGACAGCTTTGATGAAATAAAAATGATTCAATTTAGTGATACACACCTTGGTTTTCAATATACGTTACAGCAATTTAATAAATTAGTTGAAAAAATTAATAGTCTTCAGCCGGACATTATTTTATTTACGGGTGATTTAATGGACGAGCCCAACCAATATACGGAAATTAATAAATTGATACCCATTTTAAAGAAATTACATGCCCCGCTAGGGAAATATTGCATTTTCGGAAATCATGACCATGGGGGTTATGGTTCTGACATTTACAGAAATATTATGGAGACCACTAATTTTACCGTCCTTTTGAACCAAGCTGTTCCGGTTATCACTAAAGATGGAAGTATTATCTATTTACTTGGAATTGATGATGCCATGTTAGGAAATCCAAATCTGCCATTGACATTAAAAAATGTGCCTAAAAATACTTTCACGATATTATTATCTCATGCTCCTGATCTTGCAGAAACAGCGTCACAATATCCGATCCAATGGCAGCTTAGCGGCCATAGCCATGGAGGACAGATAAAAATCCCATTTTTAGGAGCACTTGTAACTCCTCCCTTTGGGCAGCTATACCCGGAGGGCCTTTATTCAGTCGGTGACGATTCTCCCCTATCACTCTATGTCAATAGAGGAATTGGAACAACCCGTCTCCCCTTTCGCTTTTTGTCAAAACCGGAGTTAACTATCTTTACCCTTAAACCTGAAATATAGCAAAAAACTCCTTCTCAATATTTATGTTGAATGGGAGTTTTTTTATCGTTTTAAAAAATCCTGCTCATGCATCAGGCAATTTTTGTAAAAAACGCTTTTCAATTTCATCAACCGGGACCTTCAACACAAAACCATGTCTTGAACATGCTGAAATATGATGTCAAAAATGATTTTTTGTATTGTCCCACTGGTCTTATCCGATTCTAATTCATTGATTAATAATCTATTTAATCGACCCATTTAATCATCCTTAAGATAAAGAAAAAGTTCTTATATTTTACAATAATGTTTGTACATACTAATATTTATATTTTACAATGAAATTGACTGAAAGAAAGTAATTTATTGAAAATAATGATTATTCCACTAACATTTATTATTATTAATCATTTATGGTTTAGAAATAGGTAATATCCTAAATTGGCTTTTATTCCTGAGAATCTAAGAATTATTATTATTTTCTTAAAACATAGCAAAAAAGATGTTACTGCTTTATTCCTATTTCTTAATAAAAAAGGTATAATATAGATGTTTTATATAACTGAAAGGAGAAC
>NZ_JBALOS010000253.1:0-3533 GCF_036962765.1 Neobacillus drentensis | reverse complement strand
CTCGTGGACAAATGTCCACGAGCGGTGCCTGACACCCTATACCCCTTTTGCTAAACAGGCAAGGCTAACGCATTGGATGCGATCGCTCCCATATTGCTATCATATATTCGATCATGCATGAGGATTTTGGGATGATATTGATAGGTTCCTAAAAAATTATAAATAATGGCTTCAATCATATACCCCAAACCAACCATTGCTAAAAATAGCAGCAGACTCCTTTTTATCCCCTTTTTATAACGCACATAACCCAAAAGAATGCCACTTAAAAAACCCAGTCCGAGATAGCATATTGAATTAATACTCACTAATTCACACCTCTCCCTAAAAATAGTATCCAAACCTTACTGGAAGATTACTCATCCTTTTGACCATCTATGGTGACATTCATGGTCCCTTTGGTGTCAGGCACCACTCGTGGACAAATGTCTTTTTGTGGTGCCTGACACCAAAGCGCCACAAAAGAGGTACCCCAAAGAGGCACCCCAAAGAAGCACTCCCAAAGAATCTGCACTAAAAATGAAAATATTGGCAATTTACCCATTGTTTTTTATTTCCAATTATAATATACTACATTACAACACTAATGCACTATATTAGAGGTGAGGGGTGAGAGCTTGAATCTTAATTTGGATGGGACGAAGCCGATTTATTTACAGATATCGGAGTGGCTAGAGCGTGAGATTCTGAATGGAAATTTTGAAAGTGATCAAAAAATTTACTCCCAATATCAACTGGCAGAGATCTTTAATATTAATCCAGCAACGGCCGCAAAGGGCCTCAATATTTTGGCGGATGAAAACATCCTCTATAAGAAACGAGGGCTGGGGATGTTTGTTGCAAGCACTGCCAAAGATATGATCCTTAACAAGCGGAAAAATGAGACGTTAAAAAGATTAGTTGAGGAAATTGTCCTCGAAGCAGACCGGTTAAACGTTAGTAAAGCTGAGTTAATTGAAATGATTAAAGCAGCTAACAGTGGGGAGGAAGAAAAATGAGTGTCATCGAGTGCAATGGATTGACGAAAGACTACGGGAGAAATAGAGCGTTAAACAACCTGTCATTTGAGATCGAGGAAAATAAAATAACCGGCCTGATTGGCCGAAATGGATCAGGGAAATCGACGCTGTTAAAAATAATTGCTGGCTTGATAAAGGAAACATCAGGAAAGGTCCACGTGTTCTCAGAAAAGCCATTTAATAATCTAACAGTTTCAGCTAACGTCATATTGATTCATGACCAAATGAGTCTGCCTGCTGCTTTGAATCTTAAAGAAATCTTAGCGGCCGCAGAAAAATTTTATGAAAATTGGGATGCAGTGCTGGCCAATCGCCTTTTTGACTATTTCTCGTTGAACCCGTTGCAAGATTATCAAGAACTATCAAAGGGTATGAAAAGTACGTTCAATACCATCATAGGATTATCTGCCAGGTGTCCATTGACGATTTTTGATGAACCGACCACAGGTATGGATGCGGCTGTCAGACATGATTTTTACCGCGCTCTCCTAAAAGACTATATTGCTCATCCACGCTCGATTATTATTTCAAGCCATCATTTGAACGAGATCGAGGATTTACTAGAAGATATCCTTCTGATAAAAGATGGGAAAGAGCATCTACATCTCCCGGCATCAGATGTTAAGGACTTTGCAATTGGAATTCAGGGAAAGACAGCGATCGTCAATGAATGGACGAAAGATAGAGAGAGGATTCACACCAAAAACATCGGTCTTGATCAATCTTTTGTCGTCGTAAGGAATCAGTTTTCCGAGCAAGAAAGGCAGAAAGCCCGTGCGGCTGGGATTGACCTCAAGCCGGTTACCGCTAGCGACCTATGTGTTTATTTAACTAGTAAAAGTGAAGGGGGAATTGATGATGTCTTTATCCAAGGTTAGTCTGACATCGATTGTGAAAAAACAATATTCCTATAAATTGAAGGCTTACGTTCAGGTGTTTTGGAACCTGGTCTTTCTTCAATTGCTAGCTATTTTCTTTTCACTTAACGGTGTGGGCATGATGGGTTCAAGCAGTGAAAGTATTGAACTGGAGGTTCATTATTATTCCGCCGATTTGGTTGCTTTTTTCACAATGCTATGGGGGTTTATTATCGCTATTATCATTACTACGAAGGCATATCGCCATGATGACTTCACCTTTGTCACCAATCGACTTAGCCACAACCTTTCCAATCTAGTGTTTTTGCTAACAGCCAGCATTATTGGCGGTCTGACAGCTATGTTGTCTACCTATCTTCTGAAAGTGATAACGTATCTCTTTGTAGGCCCGCAAACAATTGCTAGCTCAAGCGTCCTCGGTACCCCAGCAGCATTAATATTGGGTATATTGGCAACAAGTTTTTATATATTCCTATTTTGTGCGTTTGGATATTTGGTCGGGACGCTGGTCCAGATTCATAAAGTTTTCGTTGTCTTAGTGCCGGCGTTATTTTTCGGGGCATTGGTTCTCGGCGGGGTTAGTGGGAACACACGCATCGTATCAAACCTCGTTGGATTCATCTTTTCAGAATCATCTATCCTGTTATTTATTATCAAAATAATCGTCACTTGCAGTCTGCTCTTTACGAGTGCATTTGTATTGTCAAACCGAATGGAGGTTAGACCATGACAATGACCCTGACCTTTGTTATCCCTATTCTTATTATCTTAGTGATCGCTGGTTTCACAGCCAAAAGTATGAAAAAGTCAGTCAACCATAAGGGAAAATCCATGTCGAGTCAGTGGGTTCGCAGGATATTTGGCGCGTATATTTCGCTCTTACTTATCTGTGCATTAGTGGCTACTTTTATCAACGGAAAAGATAACAATGATTTGAAAAAGGCCGAGGTCGATTCTTTAGAAAAAGAAGGTATCGCTTTAGTCGATGCAGCCGCAGCAGGAAAACTTGATACTATCGATAGCAGCTTTATTGAGAAAAAATGGGACCTTGATTATCGTGATCAAAAACTTAACGTGACAACTGAAACCGCTGAATTCTTTGGCACACAGATTTTTGTGGAAAGAAAGAACACGAATGATCATAAAATTGACGCAATAGCCTATAGAACGAGATCAAGTGTGAATGACATGGATATCAGTAAGTTGATTAATCCGATCCGTCTGAAATTAGCAGGGAATATATTAATTTTACAAAATCCAAAGAAAGCAAAACTTGAATTTTCCATGTTCAATAATGTCTTCTCAGTCAATCAATTTACGGGCGAGCCTTCGTTATTTGAACACCAATCTAGTTTTTACGATGGGCAAAGCATACTTTACATGCGAATTCCGAAAGATCTTGAACTGATTTACAAATCTGATTTAAACATTCAATATGTGGAGTAAATTGGGTAGCCGTTAAGGTTACCCTTTTTTTGTGAGTAGGGAAATTCAAAGATCCTAATAAAGTCAAAATATTCTTATAACCAGTAAAATTAGTCTTATATCGCGGGCAAACAATTTTGATAAACTTTTTCTTGTAAAGGCTTTCAAAAAATAAATGATTGTATAGGAGTTGATCATTTTTTAATCCATG
>NZ_JBALOS010000252.1:0-13965 GCF_036962765.1 Neobacillus drentensis | reverse complement strand
ATGGAAACAAACCCTCGTACATCTTAGTTGTGAAAGCAAATGCTCTTATGGTCCAAAATGAAGAACAAAGAAGCATAAATAATATTGAAAAAGATTTAAATAAAAAAATACAAAAAGATATTTTAGATACAGTGAAGAAAGGTGAAGAACTAGGAACAGATGTATTAAATATAAGTGAAAAATCTTATAGATACTATCTAAAAAAATGGGATCTAAATATGATAAAAGCATTTGACGTACATTCCATAAAAAATATAAAAGTAATGATTCATATAGAACAAAGTGAAAACTACAAACGTTGATCGAAAACATTGATACTTCTGGAGTGGGGTATCGTCCCAACAATTTCCTCTACGGGCATGAAGGGGGTGATACCCAATTTCTTTACTTTTAAACTAATAAATTTTAAAGCTTTGGAAAGAAGAAGAAGCTGGATACCTTTATTGGCACCCGCTTCTTGTATTTATTCAATAACTAAATAGATAACATTAATATATCCAAGTTTGAAATGTTTATGGCACCAGCGTCTCTAAGTTCTTTTAACCGATTAATATCTAGGATATCAATCGTACGGTTTGAAATTTGGATCCATTGTTGATTCTTCCACTTATTAAGTATTTTATTTACCGTGATTCGAGATGTCCCTATGTATCGGGCAAAGGATGTCTGATCAATGGAAACATTCCCATTTTCGTTTACCAGTTTTAAAAGGAAATGAGCCATTTGCTGTTCAACAGGGGAATTGAGAAAGGCAATAATTTCTGCCAGTATCCTAAATTTATAGATTAATGAATTGGTAAAAATACATGCTGCCTCAGGACGTTCTTTACAAATCATCAATAATGCTTCATCTGAGAAAAAATAGATTTCAGATCGACCGTTTGAGATGGCAGAGGTTAAATAGGGTTCATTTCTAGCACCATGTTCCCCAAACAACATCCCTTCAGGAACATAATTCACCGTCCTCTCCACTCCTTCATGAGAAAGGAGGGTAATCTTTATTCCACCCTTAGCTAGGTAGAAGAAGCCCTTGCCTTCACTTCCCTGATGGTACACGACTTCATTTTCCTCAACCTCTAGTTTTTTCCCATATTTTAAAAAAGGCCGCCACGAGTATCGAAGATTTTTCATGTCAACACCTTACCAAGAAGATTTTTTAATTCGTCCGGTTTCTTTATTAAAAATTTTTTCCCATGAATCTCAATAATTTCTTCTTCTTTCCATTGTTTTAAAATTTTATATAACGTTATTCTCGTTAAGCCAGTGCATTTTGAAAGGTCTTGTTGTGTGAGCGGAATTTCAAAATTCTTAAATTCGTAACAAATATTTAGTAGAATCACTGCCAATTGTTGATCTGGTAAGAGAGAGTCCAAATAGATTTTATCGGCTAGGATGTGCATTTTATGTATGACAGTTTTGATAAAAATGTTAAGGATGGAAGGCTGAGACTTTATTAATTTTTGAAAATGTTCACAGGAGAAATAATAGAGAATAGAGTCATTAACCGCTGTGGCCGTCGTAAAGTGGGGCTGTCGATCCATCGCTTGAACTCCTAAAAGTTGCCCGGGAATGGCGATGTTTAACAAACGCTCTTTTCCAATCGGAGTTGTAGTGGTTACTTTAATTAACCCCTTTTGGATATAATAAAATCCATCCCCCAGAGTTCCTTGCTGGTAAATACAAGCTTTCTCCTTGAAAAATTGTCTAGTACCAAACTGTAAACACGATTCCCAATTAAGATCACTGTCAAACAAGATTGCCACCAAATCAACTCCTAGGTGATTTTTTATAAAAATAATCTATAAAACTTTAAATCTAGGATATATGTAAATTTATCAAATGTCATAACTTCGTTGTAACTAATTGATAACGCTTACAATTAATTGTAAGAAAGACTTAATATTGTTAACTGCTTATCAATAGTGTAAAAGATACAAGATATAAAATCAACTTTGGGTGGCTGAATTTTAAATATTCAGCCAAAACCATGTTTCATCCAATTTGATAAACCAAAAAGTTTTAACTCTAAGAAGTCAAAAAACTGGGAGTACAGTTGAAAAGCATATCAGTCCATTCCAAATGGAGAGATGCTTTTTATTATTCGGAAAAAAATGAAAAGTATAACTTTTTAGAAAAAATGTTAATCAGACTACAATGACTCAAAAAAATCAATTTTATAATGAAAATATGAATTTAAAGGAGGATGTTTTATGGGAATTCGTACAGGAGCACAATATATCGAGGCGTTAAAATCACGAACACCGGAAGTTTGGTTATCTGGAAAAAAAGTAAAAAATATCTTTGAAGAGCCTGTTTTTCATCAGCCAATTCTTCAAATTGCAAAGCTATATGATATGCAACATGATTCTAAGTATCAAAACGAGATAACACATATTTGTGAAGAAACGGGAGAAAGAATTTCAAATGCTTTCTTGGTGCCAAAAAGCTATCAAGATCTACAAGCCCGGAGAAGAACGTTCGAAGAGTTCGCTAAAGCGACATTTGGTTTAATGGGCAGAACTCCTGATTTCTTGAATGTCGTTGTAACTTCAATGGCGAGCAATTCCGAGTTCTTGGATAAATACAATCCTGAATGGGGAAAAAACATTCGATCCTATTTTAAGCATATCCGTGATAACGACTTATTTTTAACTCATGCCATCATCAATCCGCAAAATGACCGCAGTAAATCTTCACACGAACAACAAGATATGTTTACCCATTTAGGTGCGGTTAAAGAAACACCTGATGGCTTAATCGTAAGAGGGGCTAAAATGCTAGCTACCCTTGCACCGATCACAGACGAAGTGATTGTTTATTCTTTTCCTGGTTTTAAGCCTGGTGATGAACGTTATGCACTTGCATTTGCACTTCCACTTGATACGCCAGGTCTTCGCATTATCTGTCGTGAAGCGATGCAGGATGGAAAGCGTTCTGTTTATGACCACCCATTAGCATCAAGATTTGAAGAAATGGATGCGGTCTTGGTATTTAATGATGTTTTAGTGCCATGGGATCGTGTATTCCTTTATAACAATGTAGAAGCTGCCAATTTACTATATCCGAAAACAGGAATCGCCCAGCAGCCAGCTCATCAGTCTGGTGTAAGAGGGTTAATCAAACTACAATTTGCAACTGAAGTGGCTTGTAAAATCGCCGACTCCATCGGTGTGGATGCCTTCCTAAATGTACAAAATGATTTAGGAGAATTAGTCCAATCGGTTGAATCGATTAGGGCATTGCTCCGAATTTCTGAGTATGAACATGAAGTAACTGCTACTGGCGAAGCGATGCCGGCCTATGCACCACTTGAAACAATTAGAGGATTGCTGCCAAAAATGTACCCACGTGCGATTGAGGTGATCCAAATCATTGGTGCAGGTGGACTATTAATGTCTCCTACAGATGCCGATTTCGAGAATCCTGAATTAAGAGAGGATTTAGAGAAGTATTATCTTGGAAGAGAGGGCATTTCAGCGGAAGAGCGTGTCCATCTTTTTAAATTAGCATGGGATTTATGCGGTGAAGCATTCGGACAAAGGGTACTTCAATACGAACGCTATTATACTGGAGATCCAATTCGTAAAAGAGCGATTTTCTATAACAACCACAAAAGGAATAATTCCTTTGAGCTGGCTGATGAAGCAATGAAAATATTTAATCGAAAAAATGAGGTTACTAGCTTATAAACGATAATCAGTAGTATGAGGAGGTGTGAACGATGCAAACGCTAAAAGATGGAGTTCTGACACTAGCAGGTTCTGTGATTGCGATAGGTGCATTTGATGGTGTCCATAAAGGACATCAAGCCGTGATTAAACAAGCTGTGGAAAAGAGTCGAGTTTCTCAGGTTCCTAGCGTTGTCTATACTTTCGACCCGCCTCCTCGAAATTTTTTTAAGGGCGTTCAAATTTTGACACCAATTCAGGAAAAGGTTAGCAGAATAGCGAAGTTAGGTGTTGATTATATAATTGTTGCCAGCTTCGATGAATGGTATGCGACCCGGCCACCTGAAGATTTTATCTGTGAATTAACTAAGTTAAACCCGGTAGAGGTTACAGTGGGTGCTGACTTTCATTTTGGAAAAAATAGAGATGGCGATGTGCATCTTTTAGAAAAGTATTTTCATATTAATATCACTCCACCTGTTTATTGTAAAAGCGGAAAACTTATTTCATCGACGAGAATCCGTCAGTTAATTTCAGAGGGAGATTTTCAGCAGTCCTACTCGTTACTAGGATTATAAACAGGAGCAAAGTAAATAAAACTACTTGATATCACTCAGCAATAGAAGGGAGTACACACTATGAAGTTATTAGGAATTTCAGGCACCATTATTGGAGCAAAAACAAGTATTGTTGTTCAAAAGGTATTAGAGGAAGTAAAGAAACATAATCCTAACGTTGAAGTAGAATTGTTGGATTTAAGAGATTATGATGTACAGTTCTGTGATGGACGAAATCCTTCAAACTATATAGGTGACACGAAAAAAGTTCTAGATATTGTTAATTCTGCTGACTTCTATATTATCGGAACACCGATATTCCAAGGATCTTTATCAGGCCCACTCAAAAATTTGTTTGATTTAATCAATCCAAAGGATATTCGCAACAAAGTAATCGGTTTTGTTGCAACAGGCGGTACATATCAACATTACCTTGTTATCGAAAACCAATTGAAGCCGATCGCAGGATTTTTCCGAGCCTTTGTGGCACCAGGCTATGTCTATGTTAATAACGATCATTTTAATGAAGAAAATGAAATCATCGATGCTGAGGTTCTTACAAGAATTACTGCGTTAGCGAAAGAAGTGGTCTTCATGCAGGAGGCATTAAAATCATCAGAAGAAAAATTCGCAACTGTAAATGGATAAGCTTTTGTATTAAAATTTGAGAGGAGAAGATTGCTATGACAAACTCTTTAAAACCAATTAATCTATGGGGATTTATTAACGAAAATAAGGAATTACTTAAGCCACCGGTAAATAATAAAGTGGTTTGGAAGGATTCAGAACTAATGTTTATGATTCTCGGAGGTCCAAACAAACGCCGTGATTTCCATGTTGATCCATCAGAAGAGATTTTTTATCAATTAAAAGGTGATTGCTACGTTGAAATTATTAATGCGAACGGTAAAAGAGAAGTAATTACGGTGAAAGAAGGAGAAGTATTTCATCTCCCTCCAAACGTACCACACTCCCCACATCGGGTCGCTGATACAATCGGAATCGTCATTGAACGTGACAGAGCTGAAGGTGAATTAGAGGATTTTGTTTGGTTCTGTGATGAATGTGATCATGAAATGCACCGCGTTACCGTCCAATTGACGAATATTGAAGTTCAGGTAAAAGAGGCGATTAATGGATTTAATAATAATTTAGAACTTCGCTCTTGTAAGAACTGTGGACATATTATGCCAGAAGAAGCGAGTGAATGGAAATGCGAGTAGATTTTCATACACATATCATCCCTGAAAATTTCCCCGATTTTGCTAAAAAGTACCAAAACGACAAGTGGCCGGTCCTCCAGCCTACTTGCTCATGTGGTGCTAATATCATGGTATCCGGAAAGGTGTTCCGTGAAGTGACAGACCAAGTTTGGAGTCCGGAAAAAAGGATTTCCGATATGGATAGAGAAAATGTAGACATACAAGTTTTATCGCCAATTCCTGTAACGTTTTCCTATTGGGCACCTACAGAAGAAGCGGTGGCTATGGCTAGATTTCAAAATGATTTCATTGCGGAAACAGTGGCTCAGCATCCTACCAAGTTTATTGGGTTAGGGACGGTTCCTCTGCAAAATGTCGAAGAAGCGATTCGCGAACTAGACCGCTGTGTACATCAACTTGGCTTAAAAGGGATTGAGATTGGTACTAACATTAATGGAAAAAATTTGGACGATGAATCGTTAATCGATTTCTTTGCGATGTGTGAGAAATGGAATGTTCCAATATTTGTTCATCCATGGGAAACACTTGGCGGGGATCGATTTTCCTCCCATAACTTAATGTATACGGTTGGAATGCCAAGTGAAACAGCCTTAGCTGCCGCAAGTTTAATCCTAGGCGGTGTCATCGAGAAATTTCCAGGACTAAAAATTTGTTTTTCTCATGGCGGAGGATCACTTCCTTACATTCTTCCTAGACTTGATCATGGTTGGAATGTATGGCCGCATTTGCAGCTCACGGAGAATCCACCAAGTTTTTATGCAAAGAAATTTTTCTATGATTCAATCGTAAATAACCCTGTAAATATTAAATTCTTAGTAGAAAAATTTGGTGCTGAACAAGTCATCATGGGATCGGATTACCCATTCTTACTTCGGGAAACTCCACCAGGGAAGATAATTGATGACAACTTAACTCTAAGCGAAGAACAGAAACGGGCCATGTTAGGTGAAAATGCACTTAGATTTTTAAATTTACCTGTTAATCTACTAATTTAATCGGAAAAGAGATGAGAAGATGATAGACAAGGTGATCACTCCAGAAGAAAGATTAGAAGAACTAGGAATAAAGCTGCCTGCCCTCCGACCGGCATCTGGTAATTATGTAAGCTGTGTACGGACAGGGAATCTTATTTTCACATCAGGACAAGGTACAGATGAATACCGTGGGAAACTTGGTGAAGATGTATCGATAGAAGTAGGGTATCAAGCAGCAAGACAATGTATGCTTAATCTATTAGCAGTAGTTAAGAATGAACTCGGCGACCTAAACAAAGTGAAACGGATTGTCAAAATCCTCGGTATGGTCAACAGCACGTCTGATTTTAAAGATCATCCAAAAGTCATGAATGGGTCCTCTGATTTATTGGTGGAAGTGTTTGGTGAAAAGGGAAGGCATGCAAGATCAGCAGTAGGGATGTCACAGCTGCCACACAATAACGCTGTGGAGGTTGAGATGATTGTAGAAGTTGAGGATGGTGATATTGGTGAGTAATGTCCTAGAAAAACAACTTCAAATTAACGATGCCAAGCTGTTTATTAATGGAGAATATGTAAGCGCTATTTCAGGAGAAACCTTTGACACGATTAATCCAGCTACGAATCAAAAATTAGCTTCGGTTGCAAGTGCAAGTGAGCAAGATGTAGAAAGAGCGATACAAGTTGCAAAGCGGACATATGATAGTGGTATTTGGAGTAAAATGCCAGTAGAAGAAAGAGCAAAGATCCTGTGCCGCATGGCAGATCTTGTCATGGAACGTGTCGAGGAATTAGCGCTAATTGAAACATTGGATGTGGGGAAACCAATTAAAGAAAGCAGAGATTTTGATATCCCTCGTGCTGCATCAAACTTAAGATTCTTTGCCGAAATGGCAAAATACATCAATCACGAGCATTACGAACAATCCAAGCATATGAGTTATACCAAATATGCTCCAGCAGGTGTTACAAGCTTGATCATTCCTTGGAATTTACCATTCATGCAAATGACTTGGAAAGTTTCTGCTGCGTTAGCTGCTGGTAATACTGTGATCGTTAAACCTGCATCCTATACACCACTTAGTGCGGTCATGTTAGGTGAAATTGCCAACGAAGCAGGATTACCGCCGGGCGTGTTGAATATACTTACAGGACCAGGTGGAACTGTAGGAACGGCCATGACCACTCATCCGTACGTTCGCAGGATTTCCTTTGTCGGGGAGAGCTCCACTGGAAAAACAGTTATGAGAAACGCAGCATCCCAGTTAATTCCTGTATCATTAGAATTAGGTGGAAAATCAGCCAATATCGTGTTTGAAGATGCTGACTTAGATGAGGCAGTGGCAGGTTCAATTGAAGCGATTTTTAGAAATCAAGGAGAAATCTGTTTAGCTGGTTCTCGATTATTAGTGCAAGAATCGGTTTATGATAAATTCCTAGAAAAGTTTGTTACAGCAGCAAAGAACATCAAAGTGGGCGATCCATTGGATGAAAAGACAGATATGGGCGCACTGATTTCCAAAGGTCATCTAGAAACAGTTGATAACTATGTGCAAATTGGAATTTCTGAAGGTGCGAAGCTTGCTGTAGGCGGCAAGCGTGTGGCAGGATTATCACAAGGAAACTTTTACGAACCAACCGTGCTCTATGATGTAAATAACAAAATGAGAGTCGCACAGGAAGAAATCTTTGGACCGGTTTTAGTTGTCATTCCATTTAAAACGGAAGAGGAAGCGATTCAAATCGCAAACGATTCGATTTATGGGTTGGCTGGTGTAGTCTGGTCGAATGATTTAAGGCGTGCACATCGTGTAGCTTCTCAAATCGATTCAGGCTTATTCTGGATCAATTGCTGGTATTATCGTGATTTAAGAACGCCATTTGGAGGATCCAAGGCAAGTGGTATCGGCCGAGAAGGTGGACGTCATAGTTTTGAATTTTACACAGAGGCTAAGACGATTACAATGAAATTATAAGTTTGAAAGTAAAAGGTGGCTGAATGGCCACTTTTTATCTATTAATATAGAAAAGGAAGGTGTAGGAAGAAATGGGAATATTAGTAGAAAAAATTGCAAATGAATTAATCGACGCAGAAAATCATCAATATTCTGTCGCACCACTGACGGAACGCTTTACCGAATTGACTGTAAGCGATGCCTATCAAATCCAACTCGAAGTTATCGGTAAAAAGTTAAAAGCAGGAAATGAAGTAATTGGGAAAAAGGTTGGGCTTACAAGTAAAGCAATGCAGCAAATGCTTGGGGTCGATGAACCTGATTATGGCCACCTGTTAGATGATATGAAAATAGCTGATGAAGCAACTGTGAAAATTGAAGAATTTATCAGTCCGAAGGTTGAAGCGGAAATTGGTTTTATTTTGGAACATGACTTGGTTGGTCCCAATGTGAATTATCTAGATGTGTTAATGGCTACCAAATATGTGGTACCTACCATCGAGATTATCGACAGCCGTATTTCTGATTGGAAAATCAAATTGGTTGATACGGTGGCAGATAATGGTTCCTCAGCAAGAGTGGTAGTAGGGAAAAAGCTGAGCACCATTGAAGGATTAGATCTGAGAGCCCAAGGAATGGTCCTTTTTAAAAATGATGAACTTATGGCCACAGGATCTGGAACTGCCGCTCTAGGACACCCAGCACAAGCAGTCGCATGGTTAGCCAATAAATTACATGAATTCGGGATTACTCTTAAAGCAGGTGAGTTAATTCTTCCCGGAGCACTTTCTGGTGCCATTGCAGTAAACGAAGGCGACATGATTGTTGCAGATTTTGGCTCATTAGGAACTGTATCTGTAACATTTGAGTAAGAGAGTTTTTTCTAGTATAAAAAAATTAAAAATGGAGGTTCAATTATGTCACTGTTGCAAGGAACAGAACAAGAAATCGTAAACTACCTATTAGCTGCAGAAAAGGACAAGCGGGAAGTCGAAAAAATTACGACTAGTTACCCAACACTAACATTTGAGCAAGCCTATGAAATTCAACAAAAATTAATCGAGCAAAAAGAACAAGAAGGGCTTCGCCGAATTGGTGTAAAACTCGGTTTAACAAGTAAGGCAAAGCAGGAGATGATGGGTGTCCATGAAGCAATCTATGGGTATTTAATGGATGATATGCTTGCGCCTGAATGGGAACCAGTCCAATTTAGTAGTTTCATACATCCTAAGGCAGAGCCCGAAATTGCTTTCTTGATTAATGAAGATATCCAAGGAACTAGCGTTACCTCTGACGATATTTTAAAGGTGACAAAATATGTAGCACCAGCTATAGAAGTTATTGATAGCCGTTATTTAGATTTCAAGTTTACACTAGTAGACGTAGTTGCGGATAACTGTTCTTCCTCAAAATTTATTGTAGGCAACAAATGGGTATCACCTGATGCTGTAAACCTGAAAGAAATTGGTGTATACATGTCTAAGAACTCAGAGGTCGCAACAAATGGGACCAGTGCTGCTGTGTTAGGCGATCCAGCTGCTGCGGTTGCTTGGGCTGTAAACAAACTTGGAGAAACTGGTCGGGGATTAAAGAAAGGCGATATCGTTCTTAGCGGCGCTATAACGGAAGCAATTAGCTTTCAACCAGGTGATACGATTTTGGCACAATTTGCGGACTTAGGCAGTGTTTCTTTTTCTAGCAAATAATTGGACTTTTTGAATATGGTCTGAGAATTGGAGGAGATTTTGTTGTTATCTTTAGAGTATGCACAACAATTGGACATGGAAGATCAGCTTAATAGATTTCGCGAAGAATTTTACATAAAACCGAATTCCATCTATATGGATGGAAATTCACTAGGACTTCTTTCGAAAAGAGCAGAAAAGACACTTCTAGAATCATTAAATGATTGGAAAGAGCATGGAATTGACGGTTGGACAAATGGGAAACACCCTTGGTTTTTTTTATCGGAAAAACTAGGAGAGATGATTGCTCCGTTAGTAGGTGCTTCAGCGAATGAAGTGATTGTAACTGGTTCCACAACGGTCAACTTGCATCAGCTTGTTGCTACTTTCTATAAGCCAGAGGGAACACGGACGAAAATTTTGGCTGATGAATTAACCTTTCCATCAGATATTTATGCGCTGCAAAGCCAGCTTCGCATTCACGGATTTGATCCAGAAACACATCTTGTCCGTGTAAAAAGCCGGGATGGGCGCTTTTTAGAGGAAGAAGATATTATCGAAGCGATGACCGATGACATTGCACTCATCATTTTGCCAACCGTCCTCTATCGAAGCGGCCAAATCCTGGACATGAAGCGTTTGACGGCTGAAGCGAACAAAAGAGGGATATTAATTGGCTTTGATGGATGTCATTCGATTGGAGCGATTTCGCATTCGTTTAGTGAATGGGGGGTAGATTTTGCATATTGGTGCAATTACAAACATTTAAATGGTGGTCCAGGAAGTGTGGGCGGTTTATATGTGAATTCTAAACACTTTGGAACAGCCCCTGGTTTGGCTGGCTGGTTCGGTTCGAAAAAAGAAAAACAATTCGATATGGAGCACACGCTAACACCAGCTGATTCCGCAGGGGCCTATCAAATTGGGACACCACATGTTCTGAGTCTTGCCCCGTTACTAGGCGCATTGGAGATTTTTGCAGAAGCAGGAATTGAAAATATTCGCGCTAAGTCGTTAAAGATTAATCAATTTTTAATGGACCTTCTGGATCAAGAGGCAGCAGGCATGGGATTTACGATTGGAAACCCAGTTGAGGATTTCCGCCGTGGGGGTCATGTGAGTTTAGAGCATATAGAAGCAGCGCGAATTTGTAAAGCGTTGAAAGAAAATGGGATCATTCCAGATTTCCGTGCTCCAAACATCATTCGTCTTGCTCCTGTCGCGCTTTATACCTCCTATACGGATGTTTGGGAAGTCGTCCAGATTCTTAAGAAGATTATGAATGAAAAGCAATATGAAAAGTTTAAAAATGGACGTGAAGTCGTTGCTTAATCTAATGGGATGAGGAGGAATTATATGGCGAACAATGATTTGAAAAATGGAAATGGCTTAGAAAATGGGTTAAAACGAGAGTTAAAAACTAGTCAACTGACAATGATTGCGATGGGGTGTGCGATCGGAACAGGACTTTTCCTTGGCAGCGGTCTTGCGATCAGTACTGCTGGCCCAAGCGTATTAATCAGTTACGCGATTGGTGCCTTCATTGTTTTACTTTTAATGGGATGTTTATCAGAAATGACGGTGGCCCATCCAACCTCAGGGGCGTTTGGAACCATATCTGAGAAGTATATAAGCCCGTTCGCAGGTTATCTGGTCCGGTATTCATATTGGATTGCAAACGTTCTTGCTGTTGGGGTAGAAGTAAGTGCAATTGCAGTATATATGAAGTATTGGTTTTCAGATGTTCCTGGGTTTGTATGGATTTTATTGTTCGCCGCTGTCCTAATTTATGTAAATGCAACAAGTGTCAATACCTTTGCAACATTTGAGTATTGGTTTTCGATGATCAAAATTAGTGCCATCGTTGGATTCATTCTCCTTGGAGCATATGTTTTCATGGGAGGGTCTGCTAAACCGGAAATGGGACCTGAGAACTTCGTTAATGAAGGTGGTTTCTTACCGTTCGGCATGTGGGGAATGTGGGTCGCTATCTTTATTTCTCTATTTAGCTTTTTAGGGACGGAATTGATCGCCGTTACTGCTGGAGAAGCGAAGGATCCAGATGTTGCGGTACCTAAAGCTTTGAAAGCAACTGTTTTCCGTTTATCGACCTTTTATATAATTACTATTGGCATTATGTTAATGATTGTTCCGTGGAAATCAGCCGGAGTGGAGGAAAGTCCTTTCGTAAAAGTGATGGAACTCTTAAATATTCCAGGTGCAAGTGGAATTATGAATTTTATAATTTTAACAGCGGCTCTCTCGGCCATGAATAGTCAACTTTATGCTTCGACACGAATGATGTTTTCTCTATCACGAGGAAATTATGCACCTGCCTTTTTAGGTAAATTAAGCAAGAAAGGAGTACCGTTAAGTGCTCTTGCCATTTCTACATTGGGGATATTTCTTGCTGCAGGGGTAAACGCATTATTACCTGACTCGTCGTACGCCTTTATGATGGGAATCTCCATGTTCGGTGCTATCTTCACATGGTTTATGGTGTTTGTTTCACACTTGTTTTTCAGAAAAAAGTGGGAGAAGTCAGGTGGCCGGAAATTGCCAGTTAAAATGCCCGGATTTCCTTACTTGACGATATTAGGAGCGGTCCTTCTGCTCAGTTTAATGATTACCACTTGGTTTACAGGTTTTAAAATCATGCTTCAATTCGGTGTTCCATGGTTATTATTTTTAACTGCTGCCTATTTTATTTTTAATAAAAGAAAAAACAGTCCTGAAAAGAACGAGTCAGATGCTATACTTAACAAAAAGGTAAATTAGAACGTAAAAGTAAGTTTATAAAAAAGAGGATACAGCGGGAGGATATTATGAACTCACAAGAAAAAAGCGCAAACAATGGTCTAGAGAAAACGATCCAAACCGATTTTCAAAAATCGATGTCTTATGGAGATTATCTTCAACTTGAAAAGATCTTATCTAGTCAGCATCGGGTATCCGATCACCATGATGAAATGTTATTTATCGTTATCCATCAAGCAAGTGAATTATGGATGAAACTAATCATTCATGAATTGTCGGCGGCAATTGATCATATTCAAAACAATGATTTGGAGCCTTCATTCAAAATCCTTTCCCGTGTTTCGCGAATACAGCAGCAATTGATTCAGTCTTGGAGTGTTCTTTCTACATTGACACCGTCTGAATACTTAGAGTTTAGGGATAAATTGGGTCAATCATCAGGATTCCAATCTTATCAGAATCGGTTGATTGAATTTGCTTTAGGCAACAAAAATGCTCATACACTAGCAGTCTATCAACATCAAACAGAGCTATATGAAAAAATGCAAGCGGCCCTGCATCAACCAAGTATTTATGATGCTGCAATCCAGGCACTCGTTGCACGTGGATTACCTGTCGATCATGAAGCTCGTAATCGGGATTTGTCCAAAAACTACGAGCCAAATGCAAGTGTTGAGGAGGCATGGCTAACCGTCTATCGAAATGTTGATCAATACTGGGATTTATACGAGTTGGCAGAGAAGTTAGTAGATATCGGCAATCAACAGCAATTATGGCGATTTAACCATATGAGTACGGTGGAAAGAATCATCGGCCATAAGCAGGGGACAGGTGGGTCGTCAGGTGTGTCCTATTTAAAACGAGCACTAGACCAACAATTTTTCCCAGAGCTTTGGAGTTTAAGAACGAAGCTTTAGATGAATAGCTTCTAAGGTACAATTGGCCGCAAACCTTGTTATAAGGTTTGCGGTTTTTTTCATAAGTTCAAAGGTGTTCCTGATGCCCGTTAAGAGGAAAAAAACAGTCACAGCGCTAACTAGTGGAAGCGACCAATGCCCGTGAAGGAAGAAAAATTGGTTCAACAGTAACCATAGGAAGCCTATGATGCCCGTTAAGAGAGAAAAATTGGTTCAACGGTAACCATAG
>NZ_JBALOS010000251.1:0-1315 GCF_036962765.1 Neobacillus drentensis | reverse complement strand
TAATAAAATTAGGTCAATCTTAACATCACTTTTTATGTTTTTAAAAAGATTATATATAGTATTTGCTCCTCCACTTTTATGAGGAGGATATGGCATTTCTTGTGATAATAAAGCTATCTTCACTTTTTTCCCTCACTTTCATACATATATATATAAGCGGAAGCAACTATTTTTATAGAAAATTTTTCATTAACAAAGCTAAAGGCTTTCTTTTTTATACTTTCGTAAAGCAATTTATTTTCAAAAATATTAATCATATTTCTTGTTAGCTGTTTTGTATTTCCAACTTCAAAAAGTAATCCTGTTTCATTTTCAATAATAATTTCACTTGGGCCATCACAATTTGATGCTATTACTGGACATCCAGATGCCATTGCTTCAATAATTACCATTCCGAAGGATTCATTTCTTGAAGGCACTATTAATAAATCAAGTGACTTTAGAATTTCTGGAATATCTGTTCTTTCACCTAAAAATACAACTTTTTCTGTCATTTTGTGATTATTAACAAAATCGAATATCCCTTGTTTAAACTCCGCATCCATTGGATCACCAAATGTATTATCTCCAACAAGAATAAAACAAACTTTCCTACCACTTACTTCTTGTTCCTGAATAAAATCTTTTGCACTTTTAACAAAAATGTCCTGTCCTTTAATTTTTTGAAAACGTGCTATTATACCAATTAGAATAGTATCTTTATCTATTCCTAATTCAGTTTTTAGGTCTATTGTCTTACTTAATGTATATTTTTCAATATCTATTCCTAGATATATTTGCTGTACTTTTTCAGTTGAAAATCCTTGTTTTAAGAGGTTATCTTTTACATTATTAGAAACAGCCACTATTTTTTTACAGAGTCGTTGTAAAATATATCGTTTTAAACGTGAAAATTTAATCCATTGACCGTGACAAGTATAATAAAATTTTTTCCTTAGTATTTTACTAATTATGCCAAAAAAATAACTAGATTTTAGGGCATTAGAATGCACAATATCAAAATTCCCGTAATATATATATTTTAAGATATTTAAAAAGACAAAAGGGAATTTATATTTATTTCTTCTTGTTAAAAATAGGGCTTCAATAATATCAACTTTTATATTTTCTTTTATTAATAAATCAACTAACTTTCCCTGGTTAGGTACAACTACAGTAATATCAAATCCACGAAGATTTAATTCTTGGATAATATTTAAAAGGCTTGTTTCTCCTCCGCCTAAACCTACTAATTCTGAAATAAATAATATTTTTTTACCCACTTTATCTCCTCATATATAAGATCCCAATTTAATTACTAATCTATACTTTCTTG
>NZ_JBALOS010000250.1:12389-15656 GCF_036962765.1 Neobacillus drentensis | reverse complement strand
ATTAAAAGGGGGACAGTATGACGTATCGACAAAGATTATCCTTATTCATTTTTATTGATTCATGTATCGTCTTAACTGCCATTTTCTTTAGTCGTTTCCTAGTCGATGGAACTTTTCATGTGGTTACTTTTCCAATCGTATTAAGTTCTGTTGTGATTTTACTAAGTCATTATTTCCTTTCATTCAAATTTCATCTTTACAAAAAAGCCTGGGAATATGCCAGTATTGGAGAGTTAGTAAGTATTTTAAAGGTCATAACAATTTCCATCCTTATTGCCTCTATTGTTCAGCAACTCATCGTTCAAGAAATACAATTCAGGTTACTAACCGTAACTTGGTTATTAAATATGTCTTTTATTGGTGGTTCCCGTTTTTGTTGGCGAATGTTTCGGGATTCATACCTTGATAAAGTAGTTAACAAAAAGAGGACCCTTATTGTTGGAGCGGGATCTGCAGGGATGATGGTGGCAAGACAACTTCTAAAAAATAACGAAGCGGATCTATTACCGATAGGTTTTGTTGATGATGATGAAAAAAAGCATAAACTTGATATTTTAGGATTACCAGTCATTGGTGGAATTAAAGAGATTGAAGCTACTGTTAATGAGTTAGAGATTGATAA
Source organism: Neobacillus drentensis (assembly GCF_036962765.1). GTDB lineage: Bacteria > Bacillota > Bacilli > Bacillales > Cytobacillaceae > Neobacillus > Neobacillus drentensis_C. The sequence continues at coordinate 15,034 of NZ_JBALOS010000250.1, read as the reverse complement.
CATTGTCATTGCAATTCCGTCACTTAGTAAAAAGGAATTAAATATGATATTTCAGGAATGTGCAAAGACAAGTGCAAAAACGCAAATTCTCCCCATGCTTGAGGACCTGATGACAGGAAAAGTATCTGTTAAACAATTTCGTGATGTTCAGGTAGAAGATCTTCTGGGTAGAGAGCAAGTAGAGTTAGATATTAATAGTATATCTGAAAATATCACAGATAAAGTCGTTTTAGTAACTGGGGCAGGGGGCTCGATAGGTTCCGAAATATGTCGACAAGTTTCAAAGTTTAATCCGGGGCGATTAATCTTGCTGGGCCACGGTGAAAATAGCATCTATTCAATTGAGATGGAATTAAAGGAGACCTTCAAGAATACAAAAATTGAATTTATTCCAGTAATTGCAGATTTACAGGATGCAAAGAAAATGCTGATTGTTATGAGTAGATATCAACCTGACACAGTTTATCATGCAGCTGCTCATAAGCACGTTCCACTAATGGAAGCTAATCCTGAAGAAGCTGTGAAAAATAATTTAATTGGAACGATGAATGCGGCAGAGGCAGCTAGTTGGAATAGGGTAAAAACATTCGTCATGATTTCAACTGATAAAGCAGTGAATCCAACGAGTGTAATGGGTTCGACCAAAAGGCTTGCCGAAATGATTATCCAGTATATGGACGGTGTAAGTGATACCAAATTTGTTGCTGTTCGTTTTGGAAATGTTTTAGGAAGTAGAGGTAGTGTTATTCCTTTGTTTAAAAGACAAATTGAAAGTGGAGGGCCTATTACGGTCACTCATCCTGATATGGTTCGTTACTTTATGACAATTCCAGAAGCATCACGTCTAGTACTTCAAGCTGGTTCACTTGCTAAAGGAGGAGAAATCTTTGTTTTAGATATGGGTGATCCTGTGAAAATTGTTGACTTGGCCAAAAATCTAATTAAACTATCAGGAAATTCCATTGATGAAATAGGGATAGAATTCACTGGAATGAGGCCAGGGGAAAAGCTTTTTGAAGAATTATTAAAAGAGGATGAAGTCCATGAAGAGCAAATTTATCCGAAAATTTATATTGGGAAGACTTCTGAACTATTAATACAGGAAATAGAAGAGATTATCTCAACATACTCAAACCTTGATAAAGCGGAAATTAGGGAAAAATTAATTAAGCTTGCTAACTATCAAGTTAGACTAAAACCAAAATTACCAGTTCCAATGTAGAGGAGTGTAAGAAATCAATGCTAAAAAACAATTATACCTGCTGCAAGGTTAGGACCAAGATTTCTTCGAGCTAGATCTAAATAGAAAGTGGATGATTAAAATGCATAAAAAAGTGCTTTTTTGTGCAACCGTGGATTTTCATTTCAAAGCTTTTCATTTGCCATATTTGAAATGGTTTAAAGAGCAAGGATGGGAAGTACATGTAGTAGCATGTGGTGATATTAAACTTCCATATGTAGACAGAAAATATAATATTCCAATTCAACGATCTCCTTTTAACAATAAAAATATGATGGCTTATAAAGAACTTAAATCAATAATCGATAAAAATCAGTATAAAATTATTCATTGCCACACACCGATGGGCGGAGTTCTTACTAGGTTAGCAGCAAGAGATGCAAGAAAAAATGGAACGAAGGTGTTGTATACAGCCCATGGGTTCCATTTTTGTAAAGGTGCCCCACTCACAAACTGGATGATTTATTATCCAATTGAAAGAACCCTCTCAAGGTATACTGATTGCCTGATTGCGATCAATACAGAGGATTTTAACATTGCAAAGAATCATCGGTTTAAATCTAAAGAAATTGAACATGTACATGGAGTTGGGGTGAATACAGACTTTTACAAACCCGTTGAAAAAAAACAAAAATCGGTTTTAAGAAATGAACTTGGGTATGATACTCATGATTTTTTAATGTTTTACGCCGCGGAATTTAATATGAATAAAAATCAAAAATTACTGATTGAATCATTAGCCTTAATAAAAGAGGAAGTTCCGAATGCTAAGCTATTACTTGCTGGAGTCGGACCTCAACTAAAAGAATGCCAAGAACTCTCTCATAGATTAGGTGTCAATGAAATGGTTGACTTCCTTGGGTATCGGAATGATATTGATATCTTACTAAAGTTGAGTGATATAGCAGTTGCTTCTAGTCTTAGAGAGGGGCTTCCAGTAAATATTATGGAAGCGATGGCCTGTGGATTGCCAGTAATAGCAAATGATAACAGGGGGCATAGAGAACTAATTGAAAATAGCAAGAACGGTTGGTTAGTAAGGAATAATTCAGAGGATTTCTCAAAACAAATAAAGATTCTTGCAAATAATAGTGATCTTAAAACCAAATTTGGAATGGAAGGACGGAACAAGATCCTATCTATATTTTGTATCCAAAAGGTTCTTGAAGAAAAGAGCCGGATTTATAGAAATTATATGGGTGAAATGGAGGAAGTAACTTGGGCAATCCATTAAGGATCTTACATGTGGTTGTCAATATGAATCGTGGTGGAGCTGAAACCTTGATTATGAATCTATATCGGAATATTGACAGATCGAAGGTTCAATTTGATTTTCTTACATGTAAAGAAGGGGTATTTGATAATGAAATATTAAAAATGGGCGGTAAGATCCACAGAATCCCAT
>NZ_JBALOS010000250.1:0-12351 GCF_036962765.1 Neobacillus drentensis | reverse complement strand
AACTAAATAAATTTTTTATCTCAAATAATCAATATAAAATTGTTCATTCACACATGGATAAGATGTCTGGTTTAGTTCTCCGTGAAGCCAAACGGGCTGGTATACCTATCCGCATTTCCCATAGCCATAATACTAGTAGCGAGGGAGGGATCGCTTCGAAAGTATATAAGTGGTATGCTGGGAATTTTATCCTTAAAAATACAACAAATTTTATTGCATGCTCCAATTACGCTGCCAAGTGGCTTTTTAAGAAAAAATCACACTCTACTAAAATTTTAAAAAATGGAATTGAATGTGATCAATTTGTATTTTCTCAAAAAGTTAGAGAAGAGATAAGAAGCGAATTAAAGTTAGATAAAAATGTATTTATTGTAGGGCATGTAGGTAGATTTGCTCATCAGAAAAATCATACATACCTTATTGATATCTTTTCCGAATTTAACAAGGTGAACCAGAATTCCATATTAATATTAGTTGGAGATGGGCCGTTACGTTTAGAGATGGAGAAACAGGTTGAGTGTTTAAATTTAAAGGATAAGGTAAAGTTTATTGGGATTCGAAGTGATATACAGCGTTTACTACAAGCTTTTGACGTATTTGTATTTCCTTCTTTACATGAAGGTTTACCTGTCTCATTAATTGAAGCCCAGGGATCCGGATTACCATGCCTAATATCTGATAATATATCTCGAGAAGTTGATTTAGGTAGTAATTTAGTTGATTTTATTCCATTATCAGATAAAAGTTTGTGGATAGAAAAAATCAAGAGAATTTCATCTACGCAGTTGGGTAGAAAAAATATTACAAGTGCAATTGCAAAACAAGGGTATGACATAAGGGAAACTACAAGCAATATTGAAGACTTTTACTTAAGTATATCGGGGTGAATAAAATGAAATTATTGACTGTATTTACTCCGACTTATAATCGAGCATATTGCCTCAATGTATGTTATCAAAGCCTTCTTCGTCAAACGTGTAAAGATTTTGTTTGGTTAATAATTGATGATGGATCAATTGATAATACGAGGGAGTTAGTAAACAGCTGGATTGAGGAGAACAAGATTGAGATTAAATATCATTGGCAAAAAAACCAGGGTATGCATGGAGCTCATAATACAGCATATGAACTCATTGAAACTGAATTAAATGTGTGTATTGACTCTGATGACTACATGCCTGAGAAAGCCATTGAAAAAATTACTGACTTTTGGAAAATGTACGGTAGTAACAAAGTGAGTGGAATAGTTGGTCTAGACTCCTATACCGACCAAACAATAATAGGAACGAAATTACCTGGAAATCTTCAAAGCTCTACATTGTTTGATTTATATAGCAAACATGGTGTTTCGGGTGATAAAAAGCTTGTCTATCGAACCGAATTAACAAAGCAGTATCCATACCCCTTATTTGAAAACGAAAAATACGTAGGATTGGCCTACAAATACTATATGCTCGATAAGCAATATGAATTGCTATTATTAAACGAAGTGCTTTGCTGCGTTGAGTATCTTCCTGATGGTTCTTCGTTAAATATGTTTAATCAGTATCGTAAGAATCCACGAGGCTTTGCTTTCTACCGTAAAGAGCTAATGAAGTTACCATTTACTAGTTTCTCTTTTAAGTTTAGGCAGGCAATACATTATGTTTCGAGTAGTTTACTGATTAAGAATTGGAAATTTTTAAGCGAGACACCAATCAAGGTCCTTACATTTTTGGCCATTCCATTTGGCATTTTATTATATTTTTATATTAATGCAAAAACAAGTCAGCCTAAAGCACTAAAAACTATTTTTAAATAAGAGTTACGGAAGGGAAAATATTTATGACTATTCTATGGATCAATCTTGCCATAGTTTTTATTTTGTCATTTTTTTCAAGATACTTTGCTGTTGCTTCACCAGGAATGTATTCAACAGTTCCAATAAAACCAAATAAACTCCTAGCATTTGGCGTTATGCTATCACTTGTTTTGATATCAGGTCTTCGGTCAAATATTGGTGATACCTTTTTTTATAAGCATATTTATGAAATGAATGACTTTTCTTGGGAATATATTCAATCTCAGAAAGATATGGGATTTGGGGTTTTACAAAGGATTCTAAAAAGTTATTCTGATGATCCTCAGATTTTGATTTTAACTTCTGCCATTATTACAAATATCCTTATTGTTATTGTTCTGTATAAGTACTCGAGAATGTTTGAACTAAGTACGTATGTTTATATTGCAGGTGGATTATTTTTAATATCCATGAATGGAATGAGACAATGTTTGGCTGCAGCGATTGTATTCGCCGCAACAAAGTTTTTGATTGACGGTAGCTGGATGAAATACCTCCTAGTAGTTCTTTTCGCTTCCACGTTTCATGAGAGTGCGCTAGTCCTAATACCAATTTATTTTCTTGTTCGTTATAAAGCGTGGTCCAGAGCTACTTTTATCCTTTTATTATTCTCAGTTATCATTGTTATTGGTTTTGATAAATTTTCCGCCGTTTTATTTTCGGCAATCAAAGACACCGAGTATGGGCATTACCAGAATTTCAATGAAGGGGGAGCAAGCATCATGAGAGTCATGGTGAATGGGGCTCCTTTAATAATAGCGTACTTTGGAAGAGAAAAACTGCGGAGAATTTTTCCTGAGAGTGATTTTATTGTAAATATGTCAATCGTTGGATTTGTCTTCATGATTGTTTCAACCCAAAATTGGATATTTGCCCGATTTTCAATTTATTTTAGTTTATATCAACTAATCCTAATTTCTTGGGTTATAAAGCTTTTCGAGGAGAAAGATCAAAGGGTTATCTACTATGTCCTTTTGATTTGTTATTTCCTTTATTATTACTACGAAAGTGTTATATCTTTGAACATTATTTATAAAAGCGACTATCTTCAATAGGAGCTTTGTATATGGAGGTGATTCATTAATGGAAAAATGGCCAAAGAGAATTTTGCATATCGTTAGCTCAATGGAACGCGGAGGAGCAGAGACGTTAATCATGAATATTTATAGGAATCTTGATAGATCAAAAGTCCAATTTGACTTTATATCACATTCCAATAAACAAGGTGATTTTGAAGAGGAAATTATGAAGCTAGGAGGAAGGGTTTTTAAAATTCCTAGCTTAGGGCAGATTGGTCCATATTCATATATAAAAGAATTAGTAAAAATTATGTCGGCTAATTCTTTTATTGCCGTTCATTCTCATACAGACTTTCAAAGTGGATTTCCAGCTTTAGCTGCTAAAATTAGTGGGATAAGAAAAAGAATCTGTCATTCCCATAGTACCAATTGGCATAAAGGAGATCGATATTCGGAAAAACTGATGTTAAAAATCCTTAAATCAATCATTAGATTTTCTGCAACACATTATTGTAGTTGTAGCAAAGAAGCAGCAGAGTTTCTTTTTGGAGAAAATATGCTAAATGATGGGAAAGTGAGTATTCTCAAAAATGGTATTGATGTCACCAAATTTTCTAGTCTAAAAACAAACTTTAAAAAAAGTGTTTTCGATGAGTTGAGACTTCCGGGAAATGCTAGGGTTTTAGGGCATGTTGGGCGGTTTTCAGATTCAAAGAATCATATTTTTATCCTGAAAATCTTAAAGAAATTAGTAGAGGAAGACAATTGTTTTGTGGCCCTATTAATAGGTGAAGGTCCACTAAAAGAAAGTATAGAAAAAGAAGCACAAAGGCTAGGAATTCTAAAAAACATAAGGCTTTTAGGAGTAAGAGAAGATATCCCAAGATTAATGAAAGCTTTTGATGTATTTCTATTTCCTTCACAATTTGAAGGGTTTGGTATTGTAGCGTTAGAGGCCCAATGTGCGGGAACGCCATGTGTTATCTCCAATACAGTACCAAAAACAACCGATATGGGATTAGGTTTAACATCCTATGTCAGTCTCGATAAAGGCTTAGATATTTGGTGCTCTGAAGTGAAAAAGGCCTTAAATAAGGAGAGACCAGACAATAGGCTAATTAATGAAGAAATATCCAAACGTGGCTACAATATTCAAGATAACGTCAATGATTGGATTTATTTATATGGCGTTAGTTGATTGAGGCGAATCGTGTGATGTCCGGATTTAAAGGCATCATAATATATTAATTTTAGCGAGGAATATAGCATGAAAAAGAAAATATTGATCACATCTTTTGACTTGGCTATAGGTGGTGTTGAAAGAAGTCTAATTGGATTACTAAATCATATTGATTACAGCCAATACGAAGTAGACTTAATGTTATTTAAACATGAAGGAGAATTTCTCCCATTCTTACCAGCTGGTCCCAAGTTATTACCAGAACTTCCTCTGTATACAACCTTCAGAATGCCAATCGCTCAAATAGCAAAAGAAGGGCATTATCCAGTAGCGTTTTCGAGAATTATCGCAAAATATATCGGTTCCATACACGGGAAATTGAAAAGTATTGATGAACCAGGCTACCTTGTTATTCAATATGGTTGGGAAATGGCTAATCCCTATCTTCCAAAATTAAATAAAGAATATGATGTGGCCATAGGTTTTCTATGGCCACATCATTTTGTAGCTGAAAAGGTAAATGCAAAAAAAAGGATAGGATGGATTCATACCGATTATTCTAATATCCATTTAAACCGAAAACTAGAAACAAAGATGTGGAATAAATTAGACAATATCGTTGCTGTATCGGAAGAATGTTCGAATACATTCCTTAATCTCTTTCCAGACCAAAAACAAAAGACAATGGTTATAGAAAATATTTTGTCTCCTGAATTTATTAGGAAACAAGCGGATGAAAACAATCCTGAAGAAATAAAAAAGACTCCTGGAAAAATAATTCTTTTAACAGTTGGGCGCCTTACACATGCAAAAGGGTTAGATCATGCAATAAAGGCATGTAAAGAATTATTAAAAGCTGGGTACGATGTTATGTGGTATGTGGTTGGATATGGTCCCCTAGAAGCTGATTTAAGGGAACTCATTAGTCAATTAGACCTAACAGAAAGGTTCTTGCTGATAGGTAAAAAAACAAATCCATATCCGTATATTAAAGCATGTGATATTTATGTACAGCCATCAAGATATGAAGGTAAGGCTGTGACGATTAGAGAAGCACAAATATTAGGAAAACCGGTCGTCATCACGAATTTTCCAACTGCAAAAAGCCAAGCAACTCACGGAGTTGATGCTTTAATTACTACACAAGATGTCAATGGTATTGTAAATGGAATTGAAAGTCTAATAAATGATGATAACCTTCGAAATAAGCTTATTTCAAATGCTCTTTCAAAGGATTATGGAAACGAAAATGAAATTGAAAAATTATATAACCTAATAGGTTAGAAATAAAATAGGGGAGGTACACTTGTAGATGGCAATACTTGTTACAGGCGGAGCTGGCTACATAGGCAGCCACACATGTGTCGAATTGTTAAATGCTGGTCATGAAATTGTCGTCTTGGATAATTTTATTAATAGTAATCCAGAATCCCTGAACAGAATAAGCGAAATTACAGGTTGTATGTTTAAAACATATTCTATTGATTTACTGGATAAAGAGAAGGTAGACCAAGTTTTCGAGGAAAACGATATCGAAGCTGTTATCCACTTTGCTGGCCTAAAAGCGGTTGGTGAATCACTTAGTATTCCGCTTCATTATTATCATAATAACATTACAGGGACGGTTGTTCTTTGTGAAGTAATGAAAAGACATAATGTTAAAAAGTTGGTTTTCAGTTCATCGGCAACCGTTTATGGAATACCAAAGCAGTGTCCTATTTCAGAAGAATTCCCGCTAAGTGCATTGAATCCATATGGTCGAACAAAATTAATGATTGAAGAAATCCTACGTGACCTTTATGTATCAGATAATGCTTGGAGTATTGCTCTTTTGAGATATTTTAATCCAATTGGTGCACATAAGAGTGGTCTTATTGGGGAAGATCCTAATGGTATCCCTAATAATCTTATGCCTTATATTACACAAGTTGCAGTAGGGAAACTAAAGGAACTAAGTGTATTTGGAAATCAATATCCAACCAAAGATGGAACTGGTATCCGAGATTATATTCACGTGGTAGACTTGGCTGTTGGACACTTAAGAGCACTTGACAAGGTTTCAAATTCTACAGGAATTGATGCATTTAATCTTGGAACTGGTAAGGGTTATAGCGTTTTAGAAATGGTAGAGGCTTTTGAAAAAGCATCTTTGAAAAAGGTACATTATAAGATTGTAGATGAAAGGCATGGTGATGCAGCAGTTAGTTATGCAGATCCATTAAAAGCAAAACAAGAGCTTGGATGGGTGGCTGAGAAAAGTATTGAAGAAATGTGTGAGGATTCATGGAAATGGCAGATGAAAAACCCAAACGGATATAAAAATAGAATAGTAGATGAGGAAAATCTCCACAAAGTAAATAGTGGTGATTTTTTTATATTAAATTAATTCTTGTGAGGTAGAGAAATGGAAGAATCTAAATTATTAACTGAACAGAAATTCCAACAAATATTATTTAAAACAATTTCTAGTGCCCAGGAAAATGAAAAGATTAGAGTAACAGAATTAATAGAGGAAATTAAACAACAAATTATTTCATTAAGAAGTGAGATGTAAGCTTTAGAATTATTGTAGGGGATGGGATGAATTGAAGCGATTGTTTGATCTCACAGTTTCATTAGTTTTGTTAGTAGTTTTCTCCCCCATCTTTATCATTATTGCTTTGATGGTAAAGGTAAAGTTAGGATCTCCAGTTCTATTTAGACAGCAGCGTCCTGGATTATTTGGAAAACCTTTTTACTTATATAAACTGAGATCCATGACAAATGAAAAAGATCAAAAAGGCCAATTACTACCAGACTATGAAAGACTGACTCCATTTGGTCAGTTTCTAAGAAAATATAGTTTAGATGAATTTCCTCAGTTAATTAATGTCATTAAGGGTGATATTAGTATAGTTGGACCTAGGCCGTTGTTAATGGATTATCTTCCATTATATAGTAAAAGGCAATCAAAAAGGCATAATGTTAAACCTGGCATAACCGGTTGGGCCCAAGTAAATGGACGGAATGCAATATCGTGGGAAGAGAAATTTGAATTGGATGTTTGGTATGTAAACAATCGTTCCTTTTTCCTTGATATGAAAATCCTATATTTAACAGTCTTCAAAGTAGCGGCTTCCGAAGGAATAAATCAACCAGGAAACGCTACAATGGAAAGCTTTAAGGGGTCGAATTCTACTGTTGGAGGGGGACATGGATGAAAATTGTAGTGATTGGACGTGGAGGTCACAGTAAAGTAATCGCTGATATGATTTTATCAGACCAAGAAAATGACATTGTCGGATATTTAGATGACAAATACGATAATGTAGGCCTTTTTGAAAATATTTATTGCGGTCCAATTTCATCTGCTACACAACTGGTTGAACATTTTTATGATTTAAAATTTGTCATTGCGATCGGCGATAATAAGGTTCGACAATCAATCGTTCAGAAACTAAATCTTCCTGATGAGACTTATCTTTCTGTAATTCATAAATCTGCTGTTATTAGTCTTAGTGCCAAGATTGATATTGGCACAGTTGTCATGCCTCATACGGTAATAAATGCTGATACACGAATTGGTGTTCATTCTATAATAAACACCGGCTCAGTGATCGAGCACGATTGTATAATAGGTGATTATTCACATATTTGTCCAGGAACCACATTAACAGGAACTGTCCAAATAGGTGAAGGCGGCTATATTGGCGCGGGGGCAACAATCATCCCGAACATTAAGGTTGGTGACTGGGCGATTGTTGGTGCCGGGGCAACGGTCATAACGGATATTCCCGCACATTGTACAGCAGTTGGTATTCCTGCCAAGATAAAAAAAGTTGATCCAATGAGAGTAGAGGTGAATTAATTGATAAATATAACAAATAAAAAAAGAATTTTCCTTTCATCACCACATATGAGTGGAAATGAGCAAGATTATATTAAGGAAGCCTTTGAAACCAATTGGATTGCTCCACTCGGACCCAATGTTGATGCCTTTGAAAATGAAATAGCCGAATATGTAGGAGCCAATGAAGCTGTTGCGGTTTGTTCAGGAACTGCAGCAATTCATTTGGCTCTTTCTTTATTAAATGTAAAAAAGGGTGACAATGTTTTTTGTTCCAGCCTCACCTTTATTGCCAGTGCAAATCCGATTATTTATCAGGGCGCCAATCCAGTATTTATTGACTCCGAGCCTGAAACGTGGAATATGTCACCGGATGCATTAGAAAGTGCATTTAAAGATGCATCAATTGAAGGAAATCTACCAAAAGCAGTCATCGTTGTGAACCTGTATGGGCAAAGTGCAAAAATGGATGAGATATCTTTCATTTGCAATTATTACAATGTTCCAATCATTGAAGATGCAGCGGAATCCCTTGGTTCTACTTATAAAGGAAAAGCAAGCGGTACATTTGGGCAGTTTGGAATTTATTCATTTAATGGTAACAAGATTATCACAACCTCAGGTGGGGGCATGCTTATTTCAAACGATATAGCAGCGTTAAAAAAGGCTCGCTTTTTGGCCACTCAAGCCCGGGATCCAGCACCACATTATCAGCATAGCAATATTGGATTTAATTATAGGATGAGCAATATCCTTGCAGGGGTTGGAAGAGCCCAATTAGGGATTTTAAATGAACGTGTGCAAGCAAGAAGAAATGTTTTTAATCGATATTATCAAGAATTAGCTCATCAACCAGGCTTTTACTTCATGCCTGAACTAGAAAATACTTTTTCCAATCGTTGGCTGACAGCTCTCACAATAAATGAAGAAGAAGCAGGTGTTTCTGTTGGGGCTTTGTTAAAAGCCTTAACAGAAGAGAATATTGAAGCTCGACCTGTTTGGAAACCACTTCATCTGCAGCCGATTTTCGAGGGTGTTAAATATTATCCACACAGCGAAAACATGGATATTTCTGAAGGATTTTTTAAAAATGGAATATGTTTACCATCTGGGTCCAATATGACTGAAGATGACCAAATGAGAATTATTAATTGTATTAAAGATACTGTAACTATAGGGAATGGAAGAAAGACATTTGTTTAATCGCAAGAAAATTTTAGAATTCAAAAACGGGGTATTTGCCAATGATTGGAAGAAATATATATGAAATTCGAATGAAAAAGGGCTTTACCTTATCAGACCTTGCAGAACGTGCTGGTATTTCAAAGTCCTACCTAAGTAATATTGAGCGAAACTTAAACCAGAATCCCTCGATTCAAGTGATACGAAAGATTGCCCATGTTTTGGATGTTGATCTAAAGTTACTTATTAAAACAGGTTCAATCGAAGAAGAACATCAAATACTAGATAAAGAGTGGATTGATTTAGCAAATGAATTTAAACAATCGGGAATTGAAAAACATCAAATTCAAGATTTTAAACAATTAATTGAATTTATTAAGTGGCAGAATCAAAATACGGATTTAAAAAAGTAATCAATTTCAAACTCTCTGGATCTGGCCGACTTCACCATTTCCTTTCCATTTAAAAATTATGAAGGTAGGCGGATGCAAATTGAATCAAAAGGTAAGTGTGGTTGTTCCGATATATAAAGTTGAAAAATATCTTTCAAGATGTATAGAAAGTATATTGGATCAAACATATACAAATTTAGAGGTAATCCTTGTGAATGATGGTTCACCAGATAGTTGTGGAACCATTGCAGAAAGCTATGCAATATCTGATATGAGGGTCAAAGTTTTCCATAAGGAAAACGGAGGATTATCTGATGCAAGGAATTATGGATTGAGATATATAACCGGAGGGTTTACTCTTTTTGTTGATAGTGATGACTGGTTAGATAAAAAAATGATCGAGCTGCTTGTCCATGCAAGTTATAACTATAAAGCTGATATTGTTCAATCCGCTTTTTATTATGCTTATAATGATTATCTTCTGTATGATAGCAGGGTTTATAAAAAGGGAAATCTCCCTGAAATATTAGATAATAAAGGACTCATGAAAGAGCTTGTGATTAACGACAAGGTTAAGAATTTTGCTTGGGGTAAACTATATAAAACTTCATTAATTAAGGACATCCCATTTAAAAAAGGAGTTTTATTTGAAGATGTCTTCTGGGCACACAATGTTATGAAGCGAGTGAACAAATTTGTAGCCCTAAATGATCCTACGTATTACTACTACCAGCGGGAGGATAGTATCGTCGCTACATATACCCCAAAAAGTCTTGATATTATTAAGGGATTAATAGAGAGACATCACTTTATTGAAAAAAATTATAAACATTTGACTGATGATTCCTATAAGGTAATTTTAAAAACAAATCTCATTCATTATAATCTTTTGTTTAGGAACAGAAAGAATGATAAAGGAGGAGCTTATAGAAGGGAAATACAGAGTTATATTAAGAAAAACTATCCAAAGTTAAAAAAAGCTGTTGACGACGATACGAATTTAAAAAGACAGCTAATCTTATTTCGCATTCATCCTTATTTAAATTTTTGTTTATTAGGGATTCAAAAACTATTCAGAAAGATAAACATTTTTCCTCAACCTACTGGGTTAGAAAAAATTGACCTTTAATAAGATATTTAAAGGGATCTAGCAGCATCTTCTGCACTAAAAGGAAGGTGTTTTTATTTATATGGGGGAGATTTAAATTGATAAAAAAGTACTTAGCTTTATCGATCATTTATTTATTTAACATGCTACTTCCCATTAAGAAAAATAAAATATTTTTATTTAGCTATTATGGGAGTCAATTTGGATGTAGTCCAAAATATATTACCGAATATATTCTTAAAACATATCCAATGGATAAGTATGATTTAGTATGGGCATTCAATAATCTTAATGACAAGGAGCATTTGAGTGGAATTCGAAAAGTAAAGGTTATGTCATTAAGGTATTTTTATGAATTGTGTACATCAAAAATTGTGATTACCAACTTTAGAACTACCGATTTGTTTGTAAAACGAAAGAATCAGTATTATATCCAAACATGGCATAGCTCATTACGTTTGAAACAAATCGAAAAGGATACAGAAGAAACTCTTCAACAAAACTATATAGAAATGGCTAAAAGAGATTCATTAAAATGTGATCTTTTATTGTCTGGATGCGAATATAGTACAAAAATTTTTAAAAGGGCATTTTGGTATGAAGGAGAAATTCTTGAATGTGGAACTCCTGCTAATGACTTATTATTTTCTAATGATATGGATTTTAAGAATACTGTTTATAAAAGGTTGAAAATTTCAACAGATTATAAGCTAGTATTATATGCGCCAACTTTTAGAAAGGAAAGTAATATTTCCGTATATAACCTAGATTTTAATGGGATTTTGAGTTCATTGAAACAAAAATTTGGAGGAAAGTGGAAGTTGCTGTTGCGATTACATCCACACCTATCAACTGAATCACAAAAGTTCAATAATTCTGGCGATTTTCTTAATGTTACCTTATACGATGATGTTCAAGAATTAATTCGTGTTTCAGATGTATTAGTTACAGATTATTCATCTGTTATGTTTAGTTTTCTTTTAACAAAGAAACCGTGTTTTCTTTATATGCCAGACTTAGATAATTACTTAAAAAATGATAGGAAATTGTATTTTGATATAGACGAGTTACCGTTTGCAAGTGCAGTAACATGTTTTGAATTATTAAAAAACATTACTGACTTTAATGAAGAAGATTATAAGAGTAGAGTTTTGACAATGTTGAATAAAATAAACTCTTTTGAAGATGGAAATGCAAGTAAAAGGTTAATGTATAAAATTGATAAGGCAATAGGATAAAAAGGAGAATTATATATGGCTCAGTATAAATTAGGATATACAACAGGGGTGTTTGACCTATTCCATGTAGGTCATTTAAATATACTAAAAAGATCAAAGGAACTGTGTGACCATCTTATTGTTGGTGTTAGTACCGATGAATTAGTTCAAGCCTATAAAAATAAAACCCCGGTTATTCCTTTAGAAAATAGAATAAAAATAGTTGAGTCAATAAAATATGTAGATGAAGTTATTGTCCAAACTACTATGAACAAACTTGACGCATGGGAACAACTTAAATTTGAAGTAATGTTTCATGGAGATGATTGGAAAAATACTCGTATGTGGAAAGAATATGAGGAAAGATTTAAAAGAGTAGGAGTCGATCTGGTTTATTTTCCTTACACAAAAGAAACTTCAACAACAATTTTAAAACAAAAAATTTTTATTTAGATACATCTCTGTATTAAATCTATTTAAACAGGAGAATATGAAATGAAAAAAAGCTTGTTATTTGTCATAGACTCATTAGTTGCTGCTGGGGCAGAAAAAAGTCTAGTAACATTATTATCTATGTTAGATTACTC
>NZ_JBALOS010000249.1:0-3548 GCF_036962765.1 Neobacillus drentensis | reverse complement strand
ATTCTGTTTTTTCGGATAACGATAATTTGAGTTTAATATATTAAACAGTTTGAAAACGGTAGGAATTAGGGAGGTCTTATGAAATTTAAAACAAAACTTTATACAAGCATAGGGTCATTGCTGCTGTTATTTTTTATTATCGCTGTTATTTTAATGAACATGCTCAAACAAACAACAGTTAATATGAACGTAGTTATTAATGATTTAAATGAAAGAATTGAAATGGCTTCAGAAATTAAATACGAGACTTCTAGAATTGGTCTAGAGTTAACTTCGATGTTAACTGTTCGTGGAAATGATATCCATTTAGATGCGACAAATTCTTGGGAAAATTCCCATACCAATTTGCAATCTGCAATAGAATCACTAGAGAAAATGGATAAGCAAGAGAAATCTAAAGAACTAATTGCAAAAATTATTACATTGCATGACCAGTATTTAACAATGGGTCAACAAGCTTTGACAGCCAAAAAACTAAATCGGGATATCGAAATTCCAGCTGTCTTTTGGACTGATACTGAACTGATTAGTCAAAGAATGATGCAAATTGCCGATCTTCTCTATGGATTGCAAGAACAAAAGATGAAAGATGAACTATTAAGATCTAAGGATACATACAACTGGGCTGTCACCATCATATACATTTATCTTGCCATTGCCTTATGTATTGGCATTGTGTTCACGTTTTGGATTATTAGAGGTATCACAAATAACCTTAACAAAATAACAGAAGTGATGAAAAGTGCTATCACAAGTGATTTTAGTTCATTACCCCGAATTAAGATTTCCTCTAAGGGTGAATTGGCTGAAATTGCTGTTTCATTTAATAAAATGGCACATGCACTTGAGGAACAAAGTAAGCTAGAGAAACAATTAAAAGAAGAAGCGGAAGAGCAAAGTTGGCTTCATGCAAAAATTGCCGAAATAGCCACCATTTATCCTGAAGTTGAAAATGTTTCTATATTAGCTGAATTGTTAATTACAAAGCTTGTCCCGATGGTAGGAGCAAGTTGCGGAGTTTTTTATGTTAAGGAAGTGGAAGAGAGAGAACAGTATTTAAAAAAGATATCTGCTTATGCCTCACTAGATGATAATAAAGATTATATGCGTTTTCGTTTTGGAGAGGGTCTTATCGGACAATGCGCCCTTGAAAAACGTTCCATCTTACTAACCAATGTTCCGGATCATTACGTAAAAATAGGATCAGGCACGGGAGTAGGATCACCCAAAAATATTATTATTTTACCGATTCAATTTGAAAATGATGTACTAGCTGTCATTGAAATTGCATCATTTGAGGCCTTTAGTCCCCTCCAAGTTAAGCTATTGGAAGCTGTAATTAATAATATTGGTATCAAGATAAACAGTATTGTAAGTCATATGAAAGCAGAAAGATTATTGCAAGAATCTCAAGCATTGACAGAAGAACTCCAATCTCAATCAGAAGAACTGCAGTTACAACAAGAGGAGTTAAGGACGACGAATGAAAAACTTGAGGAGCAGTATATAGCCTCTGAACAAAAGAACAAGGAAATAGAAAAGGTGAGAGAGGCACTTGAAGAGAAAGCTCAACAATTAGAGCTTAGCTCTCAATATAAATCTGAGTTTCTAGCCAATATGTCTCACGAGTTAAGAACGCCACTTAATAGTTTACTAATTTTAGCTCAAATACTTGCTGAAAACGGGGATGGTAATCTTACCGTTGAGCAGGTTGAGTATATTCGTACGATCTACTCATCTGGTAATGATTTACTTCATTTAATCAATGATGTCTTAGATTTGGCGAAAGTGGAGTCAGGAAAATTAGATGTCAATCCTAAAGAGGTAGATCTTCATGATGTCCAAGATTTTATCGAAAGACAATTTTCCCCTCTTGCGATTCAAAAAAATGTACAGTTTTCAATTAAGATGGAAGGAAGGTTAGCAGGGACATTCTATACGGATGAACAACGCTTACAGCAAATTTTAAAAAATCTCCTTTCAAATGCGTTTAAGTTTACTGAACGTGGCAGTGTATCATTAGATATTCGGAAGGAAATAAAAGACGTCAGTGGGCAGCTTTTTGAGGGAGAAACTCGAGAGCAATCGATGCTTGCTTTCTCCGTGATCGATACAGGAATAGGCATTGATAAGGATAAACAAGAAACAATATTTGATGCCTTTAAACAAGCAGATGGAACGACAAGTCGTCAATATGGAGGCACTGGATTAGGACTGTCCATTAGTCGCGAAATGGCCCAGTTATTAGGTGGATATATAGAGGTCTCTAGTACGAAGGGAAATGGAAGCACCTTCACTTTATATTTGCCATACTTTCAAACAAACAGCAAAATAGTAGAAAATACCGCTTTGGAAGAAGCGGCCATAAGTCTTTATGAAGATGATTCACTCAAAGATTTAGAAGGTCCAATAAAACCAGATGGCATTTCTTCTCTGAAAAACAAGAAAATTCTCATTGTAGATGATGATATACGAAATGTGTATGCCTTAACCATTGCTCTTGAGAAGTTTGAAATGGATATCATTGTAGCAGAAAATGGCCGTGAAGGGATTGAGGTATTAAAGGAAAATCCAGAAACAGACCTCATTTTAATGGACATTATGATGCCTGAGATGGATGGGTTTGAAGCAATGCGGCGCATTCGTCATCTAACTGAATTCCAAACGATCCCAATCATCGCCCTTACAGCTAAGGCAATGAAACGCAGCAGAGAAGAATGTTTAAATGCGGGAGCAACGGATTATATCAGTAAGCCGATTAACTTAGACCAGTTATTTTCCTTAATGCAAGTATGGCTGTATAGTAAGGAGGGGTAGAGAATTTGATAATAAAACCTAATATTCTACAGACAGATGAGATAGAAAGAATAGAAATCGATTTACTGCTAGAGGCCGTTTTTCGATTTTATGGTTATGATTTTCGAAACTATGCCTTTCCTTTCATCCAAAGGAGAATTATCCATCGTGTTCGTAAGGAAAATCTACCAAGTATATCTGCACTCCAGGAAAAGATACTTCGTGACCCAGCTGTCATGGGGGAATTGCTTTCTGATTTCTCGATTAATGTAACAGAGATGTTTCGGGATCCTTCATTTTTTAAGACATTCCGAACAAAGATCATCCCTTTAGTAAAAGATTATCCTGAAATTCGAATTTGGCATGTTGGCTGTTCATCAGGAGAAGAGGTCTATTCTATGTCTATTCTCTTGCATGAAGAAGGGATTTACGAAAAAACGAGAATATTTGCTACTGATATAAACAAAAATGTTTTAGAAAAGGCGAAGCAAGGGACCTTTCCATTAGACAGGATGCAACTCTACACTAAAAACTATATCGAGGCAGACGGGAAAAGGGCCTTTTCGGAATATTATAAGGCAGTGGATGATAAAGTATTTTTCCATTCCTTTTTGCAAAAAAATGTGGTGTTTGCCCAGCATAATTTAGTAACAGACCAATCGTTTAACGAGTTTGATATTATTATATGCCGAAATGTCTTAATCTATTTTAATAAGGTTCTTCAAAATCATGTCCACACGTTATTATATAAG
>NZ_JBALOS010000248.1:0-11272 GCF_036962765.1 Neobacillus drentensis | reverse complement strand
CAAGTTTAACAGAGCCTATTGGTAAATAAGAAGTTTTGTCGAAAAAAGACTAACGATGGTCTGTAATCTTTTAGTCCCATATTTAATCAAAGAAAGGAAAAACGAAAGAACGCACAAGATAAGAACAAAGAGTTCATGAAGGCTTTCAGCACCACTCTTCATAACAAATATTAAAAAATATCTAAAAATTCAAAGTAATGGATTGACAACAACCCTATTTAAGTTTTATAGTGGATTCAACAGTTTTTTTAATACCAAGTAAACCAGTAGGTGAAATAAGAATGCACTTTTGGTTGCCTACTAGTTTAAAAGCCGATTGGACTACCAAAGGCTCCTGTTCTTAACAGGAGTCTTTTTCATTGGTTTTGTATATAAGAATGCAGATCAGGCCTAAAAATGAAGTGAACTAGATTGGTTTGGAGGTCTTAATGAAGTGAAATTTGCATTATTTACCCTTATGATGAATGAACCTAATGCGATAACTGGGGTATCATTGACAGCTCAGCAGAAATTTCAAAATGTAGTAAATCAAGCAGTTTTAGCCGAGAAATTAGGCTTTGATGCCTTTGGTGTAGGGGAGCGTCATGGACCACCATTCCTTTCCTCATCACCGGCAGTTGTTTTGACGGCCATTGCTGGAAAAACTTCACGCCTAAGATTATTGACGACTGTACTAGTTCTAAGTGTTCTAGATCCGATCCGAGTGGCAGAGGACTTTGCGACACTAGATCATCTTTCAGGAGGGAGGTTAGAGTTGATTATAGGGAAAGGCAACGACCCACGTCATTATCCCCTCTTCGGAATTACAGAAGAGGAACAATGGGATTCGCTTGCTGAACGATACGAATTACTAAAGCGATTATGGAATGAGGAGAATGTAAGCTGGGAGGGGCGCTACCGAACATCTATTACCAATGTCACGACACAACCAAGACCTTATCAAAAAAGCATTCCAATTTGGCATGGGAGCGCTTCAAGTACGCGTTCGACTGAATTGGCCGCAAAATATGGCGATCCTATTTTCTCATCCAATACTTTTCATCCTCAAGCCAAGTATAAAGAGTTAATTGATCATTACCGTGATCGGCTGGCTTACTATGGTCACGATCCCAATAAAGCAATCGTTGGATCGGGTGCTAGTAATCTATATATTGCCAACAATGCCAAGGAGGCAATCAACCGCTTCCGGCCTTACTACAATGCTTTTCAGGGGACAGACGCAGCGAAGCATAATAACTCGCCTTTTAAAAATCTAGAAGACAATATTGCCAATGGTCCAGTCTTAGTTGGTAGTGCAGAGCAAGTCATCGAGAAAATCTTAAACTACCATCATGCTTATGGAAATCAGGTACTTAGCATAAGTGTTGATGGCTTAACGGAATCGGAGCAACAGGAACAATTGCATCGGTTTGCAGCCGAGGTGGCACCGGTGCTGCGACAAGAGATCCCTAGCACCATTTGGGAACAAACCAATGAAGTAGTTGGTACCTAATAGGATCCCGAATGGCTAAATAGTAAAACAAGTTTTCATCAAATGTAAATAAGAAAGCGCCGATTGGTCTACCAAAGGCTCCTGTTTAATAAAACAGGAGTCTTTATTTTTTTAGAAACTTTTTAAATGTTGACAATCCACATAGGAAAGGGAGTAACAAAGATGAGTAAAGTAACGATTATTTCTGGAAGTCCTTCTGAACATACGAGATTAAATGGGGCATTGGAATATGCTGTTGAATTTTTTGAAGGAGTCAATCATTCTCCTGAAATTATCCAAATCCGTAATCTTCCAGCAGATGATTTAATTCAAGCAAGATTTGACAGTAAAGAAATCATTGAGGCTAATAAAAAAGTCGAAGATTCATCTATTATTGTGATTTTAACACCCGTTTATAAAGCATCCTTTTCCGGGGTCTTAAAAACTTATTTGGATCTTCTTCCGCAAAATAGTTTGGTAAATAAAACAATCCTGCCGATTGCCATTGGAGGATCGAGCGGACATCTCCTAATGCTTGATTATGGACTAAAACCAGTGCTCGCGGCGCTCGGAGCAACCCACATTTTAAAAGGGACCTATATTGTAGATAACCAAGTAAAAAAACTAGAAAATCATCGTTATGAACTTGATGTAGAAGTTAAAACACGAATAGACGCTGAATTGAATAAATTAAAGCCTTTCCTGTTATCTAAGAAAGGGGTGTTCAGCACGTCTGTTTAACAACATTAGCAACTTGGATTTATTAGATAACAAGTTTACCAGGAGGGGATTCATTTGGGTTTGAAACTTAGTATTCTGGATCAAAGTGTCATTGCTGAAAATGAAACGGCCTTCGATGCCTTTAACCATACAATTGAATTAGCTCAAAAGGCAGAAGAGTTGGGATATCACCGCTTCTGGGTTTCTGAACATCATAATGCAGAGAAATTAGCAGGATCTGCTCCGGAAGTGTTAATAGCCTATCTTCTCGCAAAAACACGTCAGATTCGAATTGGCTCAGGTGGTGTGATGCTCCAGCATTACAGTCCATATAAGGTAGCCGAAATTTTTAATGTATTAGCATCATTATCCCCGGGTAGAGTGGATCTAGGGTTGGGGAAAGCACCCGGCGGACTTCCTTTATCCACCAAAGCACTTCAGCAGGAATATGCTGAAAAACCAAAAGAGCTATGGGAAAAACTGGTGGACCTTAAAAAGTTTGTCTATGACACTATTGAACCGTATGACCCATTTTATGGACTTAAAGCAGAGCCTGTGCCTAACACGCCGCCTGAACTTTTCTTATTGGGGGCTAGTTCCTCAAGTGCAAAACTTGCTGGTGAATTAGGATACTCGTTTGTATTTGCTCAATTCATTAATAGTGAAAAGAAAATCCTTAATGAAGCATTTGATGAGTTCAGTCATTTGCAGAAACGAAAAAAATCACAGCCCATCTCTTTTATTCTTGCACTCTCTGTTATTGTGGCGGACACAGAGGAGGAAGCAAAGGCACTGGCAGCTAATTCGAAAATCGTGAAAGTGCATCTACAGAGTGGCAAGACCGTAACGGTGGGGAGCGA
Organism: Neobacillus drentensis; assembly: GCF_036962765.1. Taxonomy (GTDB): domain Bacteria; phylum Bacillota; class Bacilli; order Bacillales; family Cytobacillaceae; genus Neobacillus; species Neobacillus drentensis_C. Next base: position 8,221 of record NZ_JBALOS010000248.1, on the reverse strand, counting down.
GGAGCAAGCAGAGCTGTTTGCCAAACAGGCGAATGAAAGCTATCGAATTGAATTACAGGAAGCAAACATTCTATATGGAACAAAGGAAACAGTGAGAGAAAAACTGCTTCACCTCCAAAATATTTACGATTTGGAAGAAACCATCATCGTAACGCCAGTTCAAAATTTTGAGAAGAGACTTAAATCTTACTTATTGTTAAGCGAAGCATTTTCGGAAATAGCTTTACCAATAAAATCACGAAATTAAGGAGGAAGTTGTAATGTCAAATCCATTATCAGTTGTTGTATGGTCAAAACAAGGTTGTCACTTTTGCTCTGAGGTTAAACAATTTTTAGAAGAAAAACAGGTGGAATTTCAAACCATTGATGTAACTTTTCACGATGAATACCGCAATATATTGGATGTTAAATATGGGATTCGTCATGTACCCGTAATTGAAATAGGTCAAGACGGCCTTTATCAAGGGGTAACCGAGGTGGGGATCAGCTATCTCGAAAAAGCGTTAGCTCCATTTTTACAAAACCGTTGAATATTTTTTTGAATAATTCCAACTAAATTCATAGGATTAATAAGATAAGTATTTCGGAATAAGAGATTGAAAGGGGACATGGAAATGTCAGAGCAAAGAAAATTACGATTTGGAACGATTATTCATGGTGTAGGAGGCAATATATCAGGATGGAGACATCCAGAAGTTCCAACGGACGCAAGTGTAAACTTTGAATTTTATAAAGCGCAGGCCCAAAAATCGGAAGAAGGGAAATTTGATTTTGTCTTTATTGCGGATGGTTTGCATATTAACAAGCACTCCATTCCTCACTTCTTAAACCGATTTGAACCTATTACCATCCTATCGGCTCTTGCGGCTGTCACATCACGCATTGGTCTTGCGGGTACGTTGTCTACTTCTTACAGTGAACCGTTCAACGTTGCACGACAGTTTTCGTCATTAGACCACATTAGCGGAGGACGTGCAGGATGGAATGTGGTTACCTCACCTCTAGAAAAAACAGCATTAAACTTTAGTAAGACGATTGAAGAGCATCCAGACCATCCAAAACGTTATAAAATCGCAGCTGAATATATAGATGTCGCGAAAGGCTTGTGGGATTCATGGGAAGATGATGCATTTGTCCGCGACAAAGAAACAGGTGTGTTTTTTGAACCTAAAAAACTGCATGAATTGAATCATAGAGGTGAATTTTTCTCAGTGTCAGGTCCGCTGAATATTGCTCGATCCAAACAAGGCCGCCCGATTATTTTTCAAGCGGGGTCTTCGGAAGATGGAAAAAATCTGGCGGCAAAAGAAGCGGATGCAGTGTTCACTGGACATCCATCGTTGGAAGAGGCCCAGAAATTTTATCAAGATGTGAAGAGCAGGGCAGCAGCCTTTGGAAGAAACCCAGACGAAATTCTCATTTTACCTGGTATTGGACCGATTATCGGTCATACAGAGGAAGAAGCAGAACAAAAATATCAAGAAATAGCCAACCTGGTAACCATCGATAAGGCACTTGCTTATTTGGGGAGATTCTTTGAGCACCATGATTTCTCTCAATATCCATTAGATGAACCCTTTCCTGAATTAGGCGATTTAGGAAGTAATAGTTTTAAGAGCGGCACAGATCGAATGAAACAAGAAGCAAAAGAGAAGAAGCTAACCCTTCGTCAAGTTGCACTACAATCAGCTACACCAAGAACTCCATTTATTGGTACACCAGAAATAGTAGCGGATCGTATTCAAGAATGGTTTGAAGGACGCGGTGCGGACGGATTTATTATCGGTACGAATATCCCTAGCAATTTAACGGATTTTATCGATCATGTTGTTCCGATTCTTCAAAAACGAGGACTTTTCAGAACGGAATATGAATCAGATACCTTACGCGGAAATCTTGGTCTGCCATATCCTATCAATCGCTATGCAAAAGAAACCATAAAAAAATAATGGGGGTACATCTAAATGAAGATACTTACATATTGGACTAAATTATTCGCAATTACATCCGTTCTTGTCCTCCTATTAGCGGGATGCTCTAGTGGTGCAAGTACGAGCAGCAGCGAAGATACCAACGGAGAAAAAGAGGGCAAGGCTCCTATAGGCGGAGAGCTTACATATGCCTTGGCTACTTCACCAGATACGCTGGATCCTCATCGCAGCGGTTTAGCGGTAGCTGTTCGTGCCTTTAGAACCATTTTTGATAGTTTAGTAGTGCTAGCACCTGACAATACGATTCAACCGTGGCTCGCAACGGAATGGGCCGTATCGGATGATGGAAAAAGCTATACCTTTAAGTTGCGCAAGGATGTGAAGTTTCACGATGGGACACCATTTAATGCCGAAGCGGTGAAATACAATTATGACCGAATTATTGATCCAAAAACAAAAGCGGCCAATGCGTTAGCGTTAATCCAACCCTATGAATCATCTGAAGTCATTGATGAATATACGATCAAAATTAACCTTTCCACCCCTTCTACATCGTTTTTAAGTAATCTAAGCCAAGGGTTACTTGGATTTGTATCACCAACAGCAGAAGAGAAATATGGAGATCAGTTTGGTAAAAATCCAGTAGGAACGGGACCGTATAAATTTGTTAGTTGGACAGAAAATGCGGACATTCAAGTGGAGAAAAATAATGACTACAAATGGGCTCCTTCCATCGTAGAAAACAAAGGTGCTCCTAAGATAGATAAAATTACGTTTAAAATTATACCAGAGGAAGCAACGCGAATTGGCAGTGTGCAAAGTGAGCAAGTTCTCGCAGCAGAAACCGTACCGCCACAAAATATCCTGTCATTAAAAAATGATCCAAGAACCCAATTGCTGCAAGTGAATACGATTGGGCTCCCGTATACGCTGTTCTTCAACCAAAGAAAAGAACCATGGAAGGATGTCAAGGTTCGTAAAGCAGTGCAGCTCGCTGTTGATGTGGATGCGATTGTTAAAACACTGTATTTAAACACGTATCAGAGAGCATGGTCACCACTGTCACCAGGAATATTTGGATATGATCAATCGTTGGAAGGCAGTGTAAAGCCGAATATTAAAAAGGCAAATCAACTCCTTGATGAACTTGGCTATGAAAAAGGGGCAGATGGGATTCGAGTAAAAGACGGCAAGAGATTGAACTTGAATTATGTTGATGGATCTCCTAACCGTGAGAAACGAAATGATATCGCCATTATCATTCAACAACAGTTAAAAGAGATTGGAATTGCAGTGGAAATAAATATTACCAAAGATGTTGCTTCAGTAATTTATCAAAACGCGGACTATGATTTGTATGGAAATAGCCAAGTAAATTCCGATCCAAATGCGCTGCGCGCCATCTATCATACACAAACTCCAGAACAGGAAGCGGCATTTAAAGGGTTGGGTGGAGGTTCAAACCCAGAATTGGATCACTTATTAGAACAAGGTACGTTAGAATCGGACCCTGCAAAACGGGAAGACATTTATAAAAAAGTCCAACAAAAAATTATCGAAGAGGCATGGATTTTACCTATTTATATATTCCCATATACAGTTGCTGCCTCTAAGAAAGTAAAAGGAATTGAATTTGATGCATTAGGTTATCCATTGTTCAACGATGTAACGGTTGGAAAATAAAGTGAAGTGGAGCTGATACATGTGGAATTAGTCAATAAGATTCTTCTAAAAATCTCGACTGCATTTGTATCAATTATTGGCTCCTTAATCCTTGTCTTTTGCATCAACTATTTGCTCCCGGGGGATCCAGTGTTATCGATGATTGATCCCTCGACTGCAACACCAGAAATGGTTGAAAATTTGCGCAAGGAATTGGGGCTCGATCAACCGTTTTACATGCAATTTATCGACTATTTTACCCATATTCTTCAAGGAAACTTCGGACAATCGATCATTAATAGCGAACCAGTCCTTCCGAAGATTATAGAACATTTTCCTGCAACTCTCGCCTTAACTTTTGCTAGTGCGGTCATTTCGATTGTCATTGGGGTTGGGTTCGGGGTGTTGTCAGCTATTTATCAGAATAAGTGGATCGATGTAATCGCTCGATTAATAGGATTATTTGGGATTTCCATGCCGACATTTTGGTCCGGTATCTTACTCATTCTACTATTTTCAATCTCATTGAATTGGTTTCCTGCGATGGGGTCAGAGGGTTGGAAAACGCTCGTGCTCCCATCACTTTCACTTGGTTTTGTCGGAGCAGGATTAATTATTCGGATGGTGCGAAACAGCATGCTGGAAGTGATAAATGAGCCATTTATTGTCACACTCCGCGCGAAAGGTCTATCAGAACGTGTGGTCATGTACCGTCATGCCCTTCGTAACGCTCTTATTCCGGCCATTACCATTATCGGTTTGAATATCGGGGAACTGATGGCCGGTACCGTCGTGATTGAAACCGTATTTTCAAGACAAGGAATTGGGAGAATTGTGGCTGATGCCATTATGGCAAAAGACCTACCCGTCATTCAAGGGGTTGTTTTCTTTAGCGCCATTGTTTATGTGATGATCAATCTATTGGTGGATCTTTCATATTCAATTATTGACCCACGCGTTCGCCGATCTCAGTAAAAAATGACCATCAAAAAAGGGGTGTTGAAAATGAGAGAAGTGACAAATACCAAAACAGTGTTGAGGCTTCCAAAATGGAATATAGCCAACTATAAAACAAACTTTACTGTATCAAACCTATTTATCTATTTTTCTGGATTTACTATGTTATTCATTATTGCATGTGCCCTATTTCCTAAATGGATTGCACCGTATTCGCCGACATTTATGAACACAGAACTTATATTAAGCGCCCCTAGCAGGGCCCACTTGTTTGGGACAGATTATTTTGGGAGAGATGTGTTTAGTCTTGTTGTTTATGGGAGCAGAGATTCCCTCATGATTGGTACTGCGTCAGTAGTGATGGGTGGATTCATTGGCGGTGCGATTGGTGCTCTCGCTGGATATCTTGGTGGTTTAATCGATGTCATTTTTATGAGGTTTATCGAAATCTTGATGACGATCCCCGGTATCCTCTTGGCCTTAGCGATAGCTGCTGTTCTCGGACCAAGCTTGTTTAATATTGTCTTAGCTGTAGCAGCCGCGTCTATTCCGGGGTATGCACGGGTGATGAGAGGACAAATGATGAGCATTAAAAAACGTCAGTATGTGGATGCGTCTCGCTCAATTGGAACGCCTAAATGGCGGATTTTTCTTTGGCATATATTGCCCAATTCTTGGTCACCGCTCATAGTGATGGGGACAATTGGTCTAGGCACATCGATTTTGGTTGGTTCAGGATTAAGCTTTCTAGGCCTTGGCGTGATTAAAGAAATACCTGATTGGGGGGCACTTCTTTCCCAAGGTAGAGGTTACTTAACAGTAGGCTGGTGGATCTCTACATTCCCAGGCTTGGCCATTACTCTTTTTGTTCTTTCCGTTAATGTTATGGGAGATAGACTTCGGGATATTTTTGATCCGAAAACAAGCAGAACGAGATGAAGGAGAATAAAAGATGGAGAAGCTGCTAGATATTCAGAATTTAAAAGTGGATTTCACGACTAATCATGGAGACCTTACAGCCATTCAAGATGTGTTTTTGCAGATGAAGCATGGTGAAACAGTCTGTATAGTAGGTGAATCAGGAAGTGGCAAAACGGTGACTTCAAAAACGATTATGAGACTTATTGATTACGAAAATGGAAAGATAGCGGATGGGAGTATTGTAGTAGATGGGATAGATCTGACACATCTGCCTCAAAAAAAGCTTCGGTCCATTCGCGGGAAAAAAGTGGCGATGATTTTTCAAGAACCAATGGCTGCTTTTGATCCTGTTTTTACAATTGGAAACCAGATAATGGAAACGATCCTTGAAAATAAGCAAACTAGTAAATCGGAAGCCAAAGCGCGTGCGCTCTATTTATTGAAACAGGTGGGCATTACAGATGCGGAGTTGCGAATGAAACAGTATCCTAATGAGTTGTCGGGAGGGATGTTGCAGCGAGCGATGATTGCCATGGCACTGGCCTGTGGTCCTGATTTACTGATTGCAGATGAACCAACGACAGCACTTGATGTCACCATTCAAGCCCAAATCCTAAAGCTGCTTCAAGAGTTAAAAGAAGAGCTGGGAATGTCGATTCTCATAATTACGCATGATATGGGCGTTGCCGCAGAAATGGCAGACCGAATCATTGTGATGTATGCGGGACGTATAGTGGAGCATGCAAACGTCAAGCAGTTGTTCGAGCTGCCGCATCATCCCTATACCAATGGGTTGCTGCACTCGATTACAACGATGGATAGTGATCGAAGTAATAAACTTTATTCTATTAAGGGGTCTATTCCTGGTCTATCCCAATTACCACCTGGATGTCAGTTTCATCCACGTTGTCCGTTCGCAACCGCGCGCTGTTCTGTCGAAGCACCGCCTTTGTTAGAAGTGAATGATCGCCAAACAGCATGCTGGCATGCGGAGGCCCTCGTCATGACAGATGCTTGGAAACAGCCTGTGGTTGAAAAAAGCACAGAGGTTTTGTCAGAAAAAGAGGTTGTTCAAATCACATCAGAATCTACTAGTCAACCTTTGTTTACCATTCAAGAATTAAGTAAATATTATCCGATTGGCAAGAGTGTATTTAATCGACATACTTCCTATATCAGAGCGGTCGATAATGTGTCCTTTACGATTAAAAAAGGAGAGACATTTGGTCTTGTCGGAGAATCGGGAAGCGGAAAGTCTACATTGGGACGTGTTCTTTTACAATTAGAGAAATCAACAAATGGTAAGGTTTTTTTTCAAGAACACGATTTGTCAAAACTAGGTGCGAAAGAATTACGTGAAATGCGGAAGGATATGCAGGTCATTTATCAAGATCCGTATGGTTCAGTCAACCCGCGTTGGAAAGTGGGCGATATCATCGGAGAACCCCTTCAAGTTCATGAATCACTTAGCATGAAAGAAAAGAAGGCGAGAGTTCAGGAATTATTGGAGGTAGTGGGATTAAATAAAAACGGCTACGATCTATACCCACATGAATTTTCAGGTGGTCAGCGCCAACGGATCGCTATCGCAAGAGCGATAGCCCTTAATCCTCAGTTTGTTCTAGCAGATGAAGCTGTTTCCGCTTTAGACGTATCTGTACAGGCTCAAATTATCAATTTATTACAAGAATTACAGCGTGAGAGGGACTTAACTTATCTATTTATTGCACACGGGTTAAATATTGTTCGTCATATCTCTGATCGCATTGGTGTGATGTATTTGGGCCAACTGGTTGAACTTGCAACGAGTGAAGAAATTTTCTTGCATCCTGCCCACCATTATACAAAAGGGTTAATTGACTCGATTCCCCATGCTGATCCTACAAGGCTAAGAGAAAGGATTTCGATTCTGGGGGAAATCCCATCTCCAACAAATCCACCATCGGGATGCCGATTTCATACTCGTTGTCCAGCAGCGACAGCTCGCTGCCGAGAGGAACAGCCATTATTTAGGAAATTGGCGACAGGACATTGGGTGGCTTGTCATGATCCTGTCTAATTTTATCGCTAGATTTATTTTTGTTTTGTTGATGGGCCAGCAATAATAATGAAAAGGAGGATATTTATGATGCAAACCCATAATCCTCAATCTGCAGTGATTCTCTTAAAACCCCAAAAACGCAATTCCTTGGAAAAATGTGAATATCTTAACTTGCCAGATTTACAATTTTTTCAATGGTGTCATTTACAATATGGGTTAAATAAGGGCGTTTATAATACGATTGATCAGTGGTTTTATGGATTTGGAATTGAACATATTCACTATCGTCGAATCTACATTTTGAAATTTTTAGATTTTACAAAGGAATGTGGAGTAGTGAAGGACCAACAAAAATTTATCCGTTTCGGAAATGGAGGTCTGATTCGAAGTCTGCAGAGATTTATTCATTCTATTAATCAGGGATAAAATGTATGTTTGTAATGACCTCAACAGAAAAGAGATGTTGAGGTTTTTTAGTATTTTTGACAAGAATCGGATAGATACGCTTCAAGAAAAAGGTCACCAGGTGGAGGTTCTGGATGATTTTACCGATGCGATGGGTCACGCGGGTGCGATAAAAATTGATCCTGACTGCAACATAAAATATGGCAGAGCTGTTCCACGAGGGGATGGCGCAGCGCTAGGGTTTTTGTTTAGCGGTATGAAGGACAAAAACGAGCGAAGGCATTGGAGAATTGTCTTTCATGAG
>NZ_JBALOS010000247.1:13721-19513 GCF_036962765.1 Neobacillus drentensis | reverse complement strand
AATTAAATGAGCAGTTCTCTACCATTATAAGCTGTACTTATTAAACAAAAAGGATGAGTTTTTTATGGAAAATAATTCAACAACAGCCACTTCATTAAAGCTTTTTATCGTCCTTTCAAGAGCCTATAAAGCTATTAACGAACATGTAAATAAAGTGATTCAGGCAAATGGGTTAAATCCTACAGAATTTGCCGTTTTGGAACTTCTTTATCATAAAGGTGACCAGCCTATGCAGCAAATTGGCGGGAAAATCTTACTTGCAAGTGGAAGTATTACTTACGTGGTCGACAAGCTTGAACAAAAAGGAATGTTAAAAAGAATTGCCTGTCCGAAAGACCGCCGTGTCACATATGCACAAATCACAGAAGACGGGAAAAAGTTTATTCAAGAAATTTTTCCTGAACATGCTAAGCAAATCGACAAACTCATGTCAACCCTTAATGAATCGGAAAAACTAGAAGCTATTGATTTGTTAAAAAAACTAGGTATACCTGCTGGTAAGTTTTAATACGGCCATTTTGGTCGTATTTTTTTATTGTCAGGAATGTTAGCCGATAGTATATAATAAAATAGATTGGAATATTAGAAAAATTTAAAGGAGTTGTTTCAATGGGGTTTGAAAACTATACATATATACGGCCAAATTTAGTAGAAGTAACCGAAAAATTTAATACTTCAATTGAAAAATTAAAAAATGCAGGCACTGTAGAAGAACAAAACGGGGTCATGAATGAGATCAATGAAATAAGAAATGACTTAGGTACGATGTTCAATCTATGTAATATTCGTCATTCAATTGATACGAATGATGAGTTTTATAAGGAAGAACAAGATTATATGGATGAGATCCAGCCTGAGATCGAAGGTTTAGTAACAAAGTATTACCAAGTACTTGTTCAATCTAAGTTCCGGCATGAATTAGAAGAAAAGTGGGGGAAACAGCTTTTTGCTCTTGCAGAAGGACAACTAAAAACATTTAAACCAGAGATTGTCCCTTTGCTTCAGAAAGAAAATCGCTTGTCAACGGAATACACAAAGCTTATGGCTTCTGCAAAAATTGATTTTGAAGGGGAAGAAAGAACTCTTGCCCAATTAGAGCCGTTTGCTCAGTCAACTGATAGAAATATGAGAAAAAGGGCAAATGAAGCGAAATTTGGCTTTATGGTTGAACATGAAGCAGATTTTGATCGCATATATGATGATCTTGTCAAGGTAAGGACTGAAATAGCTCGGACACTGGGTTTCAAAAACTTTGTTGAACTTGGTTATTACCGAATGATGAGAACGGATTATAATGCAGAAATGGTTGCCAATTTCCGTAATCAAGTTAAGGACTTCATTGTTCCAATCGCGACAAAATTAAAGGAGCGCCAACAGGAAAGAATCGGGCTCGATCAGCTAAAGTATTACGATGAATCTTTTAATTTTCAAACTGGTAATGCCACTCCAAAGGGTACCCCGGAATGGATTATTGAAAATGGACAACAAATGTATGAGGATCTTTCAGAAGAAACAGGTGCATTTTTCCGATTTATGCAGGAAAATAATTTGATGGACCTTGTTGCTAAGAAGGGAAAAGCTGGCGGTGGCTATTGTACTTTTATTGAAAATTACAAAGCACCTTTCATTTTTTCTAATTTCAACGGTACATCCGGAGATATTGATGTCTTGACACACGAAGCAGGTCATGCGTTCCAAGTATACTCAAGCCGTCATTTTGAGATACCTGAATATGCTTGGCCGACTTATGAAGCATGTGAAATTCATTCAATGAGTATGGAATTTTTCACATGGCCATGGATGGATTTGTTCTTTAAGGAAGACACCGATAAATACAAGTTTTCACATTTAAGTGATGCATTGTTATTCCTGCCATATGGTGTGTCCGTTGACGAATTCCAACACTGGGTATATGAAAACCCAGAAGCTACCCCAAGAGAGCGAAAGCTTCAATGGCGTGAAATTGAGAAAAAGTATTTGCCTCATAAAGATTATGACGGTAATGAGTACTTAGAGAATGGCGGCTTCTGGCAGCGCCAAGGCCATATCTATAATTCCCCGTTTTATTATATAGATTATACGCTTGCACAAATTTGCGCATTTCAATTCTGGAAGCGCTCCAGAGAAAATCAAGAAGAAGCATGGGCTGACTATGTCAAGCTTTGCAGACTAGGCGGCAGTATGTCATTTACAAAGTTAGTTGAGGAGGCCAATTTAATCTCTCCATTTAAGGCAGGTTGTGTAGAGTCAGTGGTGGGTGTGATTGAAAATTGGTTAAACTCTGTTGATGATAAGAATCTATAAGTAAATAAAAAAGCGAAGCCACTCTAGAAATTCTAGAATGGCTTCGCTTTTATTTATTTAACCAAAGCTGCATTAGCGACAACTTTAAGTTGATCTTCTTCAACAATAGCGGTTAAGTTTTTAACGTCTGGCTGCTCTAAGATAAAGTCAGCGATTTTATCTTCAAGCTGTTCTTGGATTACGCGACGGAGCGGGCGTGCTCCGAAGGCTGGATGGTACCCAAGCATTGCTAATTTTTCTTTTGATTCTGAAGTAATGGTTAGTTCAATCTTTTGTTCCGTAAGCATTTCTTGTAATTCATGAATCATTAAATCGACGATATAAAGGATATGTTCTTTGCCGAGTGAATTAAACTCGATGATACTATCGAAACGATTCAAGAATTCAGGCTTAAAGAAGCTGCCAAGTGAGTCGAGAATGCTTGCTTCCTCGATTGCTTCGTTTGTCCCAAAACCAACATGAAGGGTCTTGCGGCCTACACCAGCATTACTTGTCATGATGATGACAGTATCCTTAAAGCTGACAATTCTACCTTGACTATCCGTTAGGCGTCCGTCTTCAAGAATTTGGAGGAATAGGTGTTGAACTTCTGGGTGTGCCTTTTCAATCTCATCTAATAAGATGATCGTGTAAGGATTTCTACGTACTTTTTCAGTTAACTGTCCTGCTTCTTCGTGACCAACGTAGCCAGGAGGTGAGCCAATTAACTTGGAAACACTGTGTTTTTCCATGTATTCACTCATATCGAGGCGGATCATCGAATCCTTAGAACCAAACAGTTCTTCGGCAAGTGTTTTTGTTAATTCTGTTTTACCAACTCCAGTTGGTCCAACAAATAAGAAGGAACCAATCGGACGATGTTTTGATTTTAATCCAGCCCGACTGCGCCGGATCGCTTTAGCGACTTTATTCACTGCTTTTTCCTGGCCAATAACTTTATGATTAAGAGTTTCTTCTAAGGACTTCATTTTTAACTGTTCATCTTGTTGTAATTTTCCAACTGGGATTCCAGTTTTTTCTTCGATAATTTCTTGAATATGTGAAACATCAACAATTGGTCGATCAACACCAGCAACCATATTTAATGACTTTTCCAATTTGGCTTCTTCATCACGAAGAGTAGCCGCTTTTTCGTAATTCTCGTTTTTCAGTGCTTCTTCTTTTTCTTCACCAATCTCTTTTAAACGAAGTTCAATTTGATCATTGCTTTTATAATCTGAAGTAAGATTTAATTTTGAACCAGCCTCATCCAGCAAATCAATGGCTTTGTCAGGTAAGAAACGGTCTTGAATATAACGATGTGACAATTGAACACAGGCAAGAATGGCTTCATCTGAATAGGTCACATCATGGTATTCCTCGTACCTCTTTTGGATTCCTTTTAAAATGTCAATCGCTGCCTCTAGCGTTGGTTCAAGTACGTGAACTGGCTGGAAGCGGCGTTCTAAAGCGGAATCCTTCTCGATTTGTCGATATTCTTTAAGTGTGGTTGCACCAACAACCTGAAGTTCACCGCGGGCAAGGGCAGGCTTTAAGATATTCCCTGCATCCATTGAACCCTCAGCGGAACCAGCACCTACCAGAAGGTGAATTTCATCAATGAAAAGAATAATATTTTTCCGCTCTTGTAACTCAGAAATGAGTTGTTTCATTCTCTCTTCAAATTGACCGCGGATGCCTGTATTGGCAACAAGGGAAGCAACGTCGAGCAAATATACTTCTTTATTTCGTAACTTGCCTGGGATATCTCCTTCAGAAATTTTCAAGGCAAGACCCTCAGCAATTGCTGTCTTTCCGACCCCTGGTTCTCCAATTAATACTGGATTATTCTTATTACGCCGATTTAGTATTTCGATGACACGCTTTACTTCTCCATCGCGACCGATAACAGGATCAATTAAGCCTGCTTTCGCCATTTGGGATAAATTCCGTCCGAATTGGTCGATGAAACCGCTCTGTCCATTTTTTCTTCCTGTTTGCTGGTGAGCAGGTTGATGGCTGCCATCCTTTCCGGGTGCAGCATGGGTCATGAAAAAGTTTTCAAATGGGAAGTTTGGAAAAAGATTCATATTTTGACCAAAGCCGGCCTCTAATGTTTGCTTTTCTTTTGTATAACATTCGTGACAGAGTTTAATTTCCTTACGCTGTCCATTAATAATTACATTTAATTGTACGTTTGCATTGTTTTCATTACATTGTTGACAAAGCATAAGTAAATATCCTCCTTGTAAAATTTGAATTTAGTTTTATTTGACTTTGACTATATTTGACCTTATGACGATAGTATACTCTGACCTTTTTTGACTTTCAAGAGATTTGCTTATGGTAATGCTTGCTAATTAAAGGAAAAAAGCTCGTCTTTGTTTGTCCTTCTTATCATATATTGATGATAGGGGGGAGATTTTGTGAAGAGGGATTGGACTCAAGCATTTCAGATAGCTGCAGTTTATGTAGGGACTGTAGTAGGAGCTGGCTTCGCCACTGGAAAAGAAATCGTTGAATTTTTTTCACGGTTTGGTTTCTTTGGCTTAATAAGTATATTAATGAGCGGATATCTTTTTATATCGTTGGGTTCGAAACTAATGAGAATGGCATCCCATATAAATGCAAAATCCTATCAAGAGTTTAATGTGTACTTGTTTGGTAAATGGCCAAGTCGTGTCATAAATATCTTTATGTTAATTATGCTTCTTGGTGTTAGTGCCGTCATGCTTTCAGGTGCTGGGGCAGTTTTTGAGGAACAGTTAGGTCTGTCTAAAACAGCAGGTGTTTTCCTAACCATTATTTTATCCTTTTTAGTCATGTTAGTAGGAACAAAAGGCCTTTATGCCGTTAATACGTTTGTTGTTCCGCTTATGATCACTTTCAGCATTATATTAATGTTCTATTCCGTCCAAAGACCTCACTTCATCGATCAATTATTATTTATCCCTCATGCTGATGATGGCTGGAGGAGTGTTATTGCCCCATTTTCATATGTGGCATTAAATCTTGGTCTATCCCAAGCAGTATTAGTACCGATTGCATCAGAAGTTAAGGATGATTGGACAATTAAATGGGGAGGAATTCTTGGAGGGGCTGCTCTAACATTAATTTTAATTGCTAGTCATTTTACCCTGATCATGCTTCCAAATTTGGAACTTTATAATATCCCGATGGCAATTGTCATGAAAAATTTAGCTCCTTTTTTGTATTGGATCTTTGTTCTTGTTATTTATGGAGAAATTTTTACGTCGGTGATTGGGAATGTGTTTGGATTGGATCGCCAGTTAAAACAATATTGGTCGATTCCGACAATGGTTTCTGTAACACTGATTTTTGTCGTTTCCTACCTGATTAGTCTTGTGAATTACGGGACACTGCTCTCTTATTTGTATCCTTTGTTCGGTTATATTTGTTTGATTTTTTTTGCTTTACTTTGGATCAAGCCATTTCCAGCCAGCATAAAAAAATAAGGCTATGTTAAAGCTTTTTGTTGATTTTGGCAC
>NZ_JBALOS010000247.1:543-13693 GCF_036962765.1 Neobacillus drentensis | reverse complement strand
AGCGCAGCGACGAGGAGGCTCGCCTGACCGCCCGCGGAAAGCGAAGCTTCTTTCGCTTCAATCAACAGGCAAGTTTAACAGAGCCAAAAATAAAAAAACAGTCGTTAGCAACTGCCTTTTTAATGTAAAGGTAAAATTATAAACAGCATCAGGTCAAATATGATATGAGAAACGATCACTAAGGGCATACTCTTTTTCCATAAATACAAATATCCCCAAAATAAACCTGATAGATAAGCAGCAAGGACTAACAGAAACGAGCCAGAATAAATATGCGCTGAAGCATACAGAAGTGATGCGGTTAAAATACTTAATCCTGGTTTGAACTTTTTGTTCAGTCTCTTTTGGATAAAACCACGCCAGAAAAGTTCTTCTCCTGGGGCTGCAACTAATACAAGAGCAAGGTATTGCCAGAATAAAGTCGGGGCGAACCAATTGTAAAGATTTTTAAGACTTGTATCATATGGAAGGTGGAGAATCTTCATGCCTCTTATGCCAAGCCAAAAAACCAAATATAGAACTAACCCGCTTATTGCCCCTAGAAAAATATAGTGAATAAAGGATGCGTCGTCATCAACTTCTTCCTGAAACATGGCGTAAGCGATTAATACCAGTACAGATCCAGTAAATATATACCAAAAGATCGCCTTATCATGAAATGAAAAAAATAAAAGGCCGTGAGCAAGAATTAAACCAATAAGTAGAAGAGGGTCTTGGAAGAATTTTTTCATTACGCGATCTCCTTTTTAGAAACATAAAATTTATTTTATCAAATAAGTTTTTCAAATGGAAATCATTACATCGCTGATTTTACGGTTTCCTAAGGTTAGAACAGGAAGAAAAGAAAAAAATAATAAAGGAAGGGAGTGAAAGAAATGAGCAAATCAAAAAGTGAACAAGAACGAGAATGGACTGTCCGGAAACAAGATCAAAATCCACATGGAAAAGTAAAACCCTTAAAGCAATTGGCAAATGAAGCTGGGAAAGGTCAATAACTTTCCAATTGAAACAAAAAAGAAAAGGCAGCCATTACACGGACTGCCTTTTCTAGCATTCTAGTATTTAATAAGCGCTTTCTTTTATAACTTTATAGTTTTTGTGATTGACAACTGTTCGCTGATCTAATTCCAAATCACGATAATTATCCATAAATGTAAGGTCGACTATGACAGAATTTTCATTTACCTTTTCAACAATCCCTTTCAGGCCACCACGGAATTCTATGATATTCCCTACTTCAGCTTTTCTCATTAAGACCCTCTCCTTTGCCTCAATAACTATAAATGAAATCCAGTTAAATAACAGTTTGCACTACTTTATTCATTTCGTAAAGGCTTTTATTTGACAATTATGTTAATTCTTTATTAACAATATATTTATATGAGAAAAAAGGCAACAAAAGAATAGAAAACGCTTTCAAAGATTCTTTTGAATTTCAATGTTGGCTTAATAAAAGGCAGATACGATAGAATAAAATCAGGTAAAGGTGGTGTTTAGAATGAAGGAAGAAATGATTACTGATATTTTGGATCGCCTCATGACAGGTGAACTCTCGGAGTATTATGTCACAAATGATCAGTTTATGGAATTTCGTCAGGTGCTGGTAAAAAGAAAAGATTTTAAGCATTTCCGTGGTATTGGTCAGAGAGGCGGGGAGGTATTGTATCAATATTTAAATGAACCAAGAAGTTAATTAAATTTTTCAAGGAGTTTCTCGGGAAAGAGAACTCCTTTTTCTATGTTTTTGGAAAAAATGAAAAATTTTGTTAAAATAAAAAGGTCTACATACAAATTGAATGGGTTTCTTAGGGGGATGACAGAATGGCATTAACAGAGAACATAGAAAAATTAAAGACTGAGATAAGTAAAGTGATTGTCGGAATGGATACAGAAGTGGAATTAATGGCAATTTCTTTATTGTTTAACGGACATATTTTACTTGAAAGTATGCCCGGTACAGGGAAAACCATGCTTGCCAAGAGTTTTGCAGCTGCAATAGGCGGCGAGTTTTCACGAATTCAGTTTACTCCGGATGTCCTGCCAAGTGATGTGACTGGTATTCATTTTTTTAATCCAAAAGTGCAAGAGTTTGAATTACGTCCGGGTCCGATTATGTCAAATATTGTTTTAGCCGATGAAATAAATAGAGCAACCCCCAGGACCCAGTCAAGCTTACTGGAGGTAATGGAGGAGCGGCAAGTCACGATTGATGGTGTAACAATTCCGTTAAAGGAGCCCTTTATGGTGATTGCAACACAAAATCCTGTTGAATCTCAACAAGGAACCTTTTCCTTGCCAGCAGCCCAAATGGACCGGTTTTTTATTAAAATAAATGTTGGATATCCCGTTTATGAGGATGAAAGAAGAATTATGCAAATTCATCGTGGGGACAAAATAATGAGCAATCTAGCTCAAATATTTTCGATCCAGGATATTAAGGGATTAAAGGCAGCCATAAATAAAACACATATTTCAACTGAAATCGAAGATTACCTCCTTGCCATCGTTAGAAAAACGCGAGAGTTTAATAGCATTGAACTAGGTGTTAGTCCAAGAGGTACGTTAGCACTGATGAAAGCGGCACAGGGAAAAGCCTTCTTGAGCGATCGTACATATGTTACGCCAGCAGATGTGAAGGCAATTGCACCTTATGTCCTTGGGCATCGAATGATCCTTTCACTCGAAGGTGCTTTAACAAAAACACCTGAAATGATTATCGAAGAAATCCTTGATACCATTCCTGTTCCAGTAGAAGCGGGGGCAAATGGATGATTTGGAACAAATACACGGTATTAGATCAAAGAATTACCGGCATATCCGGCTTGGCTTTGATCCTAGTCATCGTAAGTATGTATATTCATTCTCATTTAACGTTTTTTCTAGCCATCTTTTTCCTAACGATTGCATGGACCAATCAACGTTATTTAAAAAAAGCAGGTGAACAGCTTTTATTTGAAAATCTTTATGAAAAAAAATACTACTTTGTTAACGATAAGGGACAATGGTTTATTACTTTACGTAATGATGGTTTCCCCATTATTAATGGTGGTTTAAGGGTATTCTTTGACTCGTCTGTAGCGCCAGTAAATGAAGAATCCGAATCCAGTCTCTCAATGTTTGAAATTTCCGTTCCCATCTCTTTGTACAAGAATCAGACTAAACAAATAATGATCCCTTTTTCGGCAAAATACAGGGGAATTGCTAAAATACGCAGACTAGAATTTCATGTCCCCAGTCCTCTAGGGTTAGGGGAAACGATTTTAGAATCAAAACGATTCTTAAACCAACAAGCTGTTGTTTATCCACAACCACTTTTAGTACAAGGTTTAAGAGAACAAATGTCGATGCTTCAAGGAAAAAGCATTGTCCCTATCTCTGTATTTGAGGATCGGCATAGTCCATTAGGTACAAGAGACTACCTTCCATCAGATAGTTTCAGTCAGATTCATTGGAAAGCATCGGCTCGAAAACAAATTTTGCAAACTAAAATCAATGAAAAAATGACGGAAAAGGGAATAAATATTACCCTAAACATTTCGAATGGACATTCTATAAATGGTGAACTCGAAGAATTAATTAGCGGTCTCACTGAAATTGCTTATTATGCTTTTAATAGGCAAATTCCATATTCTATGTGTATCAATGTTCGAACCTCGGGAAGCACACCTTTTCTTTATCTCTCTTTGGGAGAGGGGAAGGAGCATTTACAAAAAGTATTGGAAGCGCTCGCTTCCATAAGTATGCAGAATACGAGTTTACCATATGAGCATATGCTTTCTTTTTATAACAGGCATTTGCCTGTTCAGCCAATTCTTGTACACGCAGGGATTAGAACGGAAGAAACAAATCGAACCCTTTTATATATGGCTCATAAAGGGACTGAATTATTTGAACTTAAAATTTAACAGCAGCAAGGAATGTTAGGAAAAATGCCAATTCATCAAGAGAGTAGGAAACTGCTATGATGAAACGTTTGACAGAAATATCGAGCCATTTTCTTTTGGAATTAAACTTAAGTATTCTTTTTCTGTTCCTATTTTATATAAATAAACAAGAATTGCCGCCTATTCTCTTGTTAGCTATTTTATGCTTTAGCAGTATTCTCTTATTTATTATTATTCTTGAAAAATATCGTAATAAAGGAAAAGGGCTTTTTTTCGTAACCATTTTCCCTGTACTGATTGTGGCAGGGTACCTAGCAGGTTTATCTATTTTTGTGGGTTTTGTACTCGCCATGTTTGTATTTTGGCGGGGACTTTCCTTGTACGAAGATGCCTCACAGCAATCTGAAATATTCTTGCTTTTATTGTCATTCCTAGTCGGGATCCTTGCTATTGTTTATTCAGGAATGAGTCATTACCCATATCAAAACCAGATTATCATCCTTCTAATTATTCAAGTTTTATTAGTTATTATTGGCGGTTTTATAAAAAAATGGAATACGATGATAACTGATAAATCAAAGTTTGCGATATATTTGATAAAAATTCTTGCAGCAATTACTGTAATTGGCGTAACGGTTACGTTCTTATTGAAATATATTCAATTGTTGTTTTTTACTATTTTAAAATTATTCGTATTAGTTTTTTCTAGTATTGTTGAACCTATTTTAAATCTTCTCAACTTGCTGTTAAGTAGAAATGAAAGTAAAGAAAGAAAATTACAACCCTTGGAGGAAAGTGATGTCCTTCAAGAAGCCGATAAGTACCAGGGGCATTCATATGGAATTAAAGACGATATCCTCTATTCAATTCTCTTCGCGGGAATAGTTGTCTTTATCCTTTATTTGATTTACAAAAGGCATTTACGACAGAAGAAAGAGTCGGATAGTTCATCCCCTCTCGTGAAAATTTTTGAAGGGTCATTCAAATCCAACCAAGTTTCCTTTAGACGAAAGAAAGGAAAGCCTCCGGAAGATTTGATTAGAAGAGAAATATTCGACTTGGAAAATTATGCTCAGAAAAGGAAATTAGGACGTCTTCCCTACGAGACGCTAAGCGAATGGTGGCAGCGAGTAGGCATTACAGAGTCCGAGGAATTAATTGAATACTATAATAAAGTCCGCTATGGCGGGGTTATCTATTCAAAAGAAGAAGCCACCCAAATTTCAAAGGAAATTCGCCAATTAAGGCAAAGACTAAAAGATATTTATAAAAATAAACCAGATAAAAATATGTTGCTATAATTAAAGTTCATTGTTGATTGGAGCGGAAATCAACAGGCAAGTTTAACCAAAACTAATAAAAAATATGATAGATTTTGATTGTTTTTGACAGATTTGTGAACTATGATATAAAATAGATTTTTCAGTTGTTTGAACCAGTCCAAACGTGATATTCTAGCAATTGTATGAAACAATACATAATCATGAGAGTGAATATTCATTACATGATTGTTTTCTTTTTGGAAAAAATAACTGAAAAGAAGTGATTTTTTCTCTTTAGTTAGTTAACGATTTAGTTGACTAAATGACGAGAAATGTTTATTTTTAATGAAGTATATTTTATATAAATTAAAGGAGATTGATTAGCATGTCAGAAAAGCAATTTAAAATAATCGCAGAAACAGGTATTCACGCTAGACCAGCTACTTTATTAGTTCAAACAGCAAGCAGATTTGATTCTGAAATTCATTTAGAATATAAGGGTAAAAAAGTAAACTTAAAATCAATTATGGGTGTTATGTCTCTTGGTGTTGGCCAAGGTGCTGATATTACTATTTCTGCAGAAGGAAACGACGCAAACGATGCTTTAAATAGCCTTGAAGAAACATTGAAAAAAGAAGGATTGGCAGAATAATGACTTTTTTACATGGGATTGCTGCATCAAACGGTATTGCTATTGCAAAAGCTTACCGTCTTGTTGAACCAGATTTATCATTTGAATCAAGAACCATTGAAGATACTGCTGCTGAGGTGGACCGTTTCCGCAAGGCAATGGAGAAATCTAAAACAGAACTTGAAGCAATTCGTGACCGTGCCAAAGTTGACCTTGGGGCGGATAAAGCAGCCATTTTTGAAGCACATCTACTTGTATTAAGTGACCCTGAATTAAACTCACCAATTGAAGATAAAATTCAGTCCGATAAAGTAAATGCCGAGTCTGCGTTAAAAGAAACAGCAGATATGTTCATTATGATGTTTGAACAAATGGATAATGAATATATGAAGGAACGTGCAGCTGATATTCGTGATGTAACGAAGCGGGTCTTAGCTCATTTACTAGGCGTGCAGCTTGTCAATCCAAGTATGATTGCGGAAGAAGTAATTATTGTTGCTGAAGATTTAACTCCTTCAGATACAGCACAATTAAACAGACAATTTGTCTTAGGATTTACAACAAACATTGGTGGACGTACCTCACATTCAGCAATTATGGCTCGATCTATGGAAATTCCAGCCGTAGTTGGAACGAAGACAGCTACTGAAGAAATCAATAATGGAGATCTTGTGATTGTTGATGGTTTAAAAGGTGAAGTACATATTAATCCAACTCCTGAACTTGTGGAACAGTATCGTAAAATTCATGATGAGTATGAAGTTCAAAAAGCAGAATGGGCCAAGCTTGTCAATGAACCAACTGTAACCAATGATGAACACCATGTTGAATTAGTAGCTAATATCGGGACTCCAAAGGATTTAAAAGGAGTAATTGAAAATGGCGGTGAAGGTGTAGGTCTATACAGGACTGAATTCCTTTACATGGGTAGAGATCAGCTTCCAACAGAAGAAGAACAGTTCGAATCCTATAAAGCGGTTTTAGAGGGGTTAAATGGAAAGCCTGTGGTGGTTCGTACTCTTGATATCGGTGGAGATAAAGAACTTCCATACCTGGATCTGCCAAAAGAAATGAATCCATTTTTAGGCTTTAGAGCTATTCGCTTATGTTTAGAAGAGCAAGACTTATTCCGTACTCAACTTAGAGCGTTGTTACGGGCAAGCACCTATGGAAACTTAAAAATCATGTTCCCAATGATTGCAACTCTAGATGAGTTCCGTGCTGCAAAAGCAATTCTTGAAGAAGAGAAGCAAAAACTTCTTGCTGATGGCCAAAAAGTTGCTGATGGAATCGAACTTGGAATCATGGTCGAAATCCCGTCAACTGCAATCTTAGCGGATCAATTTGCAAAAGAAGTAGACTTCTTTAGTATCGGAACCAACGATTTAATTCAATATACAATGGCTGCTGACCGGATGAATCAGCGTGTCTCCTACTTATATCAGCCGTATAGCCCATCCATTTTACGATTAGTAAAAATGGTTATTGATGCAGCGCATGCAGAAGGAAAATGGACAGGTATGTGTGGAGAAATGGCAGGGGATGAAACAGCTATTCCAGTTTTAATCGGGCTTGGACTTGACGAATTTTCAATGAGTGCCACTTCCATCTTAAAAGCTCGTTCACAAATCAAGAATCTGAAAAAATCTGATATGGAAAAGCTTGCGCAAGAAGTTTTAAATATGCAAACAACCGATCAGGTTATTGAAGCGGTTAATGCCGCAACAAAATAATATAGTACACTGAAAAGACCGGCTGAAGATGAGCCGGTCTTTTTTTGTCTCGAATAATTTTTTGATTTTTCATATTACTATCTTTTTTATTATGGAATTTTGAGTATAATAATAGGTAATACATAATACATAATACCTATTTTTGGTTAGTTCTTATGGATGATAAATGTACAGAAATAGGAAAATATGGTAATAAATACACATGATAATGTTGGAAAAGTGGAGGTGAATGGAATTATGGAACAAAAGCCCGTACATTATGATGGAAGTGCACAACTAGGTCATGCAACAAATGACGCATTGGTTAATGAGCCATTCCAGTTGACTGATGAAATGAGAATGAACATTGGTCGTAACCCTTACTCCCTCGATACAAATGAATAAACAATCTAAGAAAAGGATTTGTCTTCGGGCAAATCCTTTTTGATTATTTTCCTGCATTATTACAGATAATAATATTGTTGTCTTTATTCAAAAGAAAGGTGGTGCATCAATGGTACGTGTTTTGTATATTACGGCACATCCTCACAATGAAACACAGTCCTATAGTATGGCAGTAGGTAAAGCATTCATTGATAGCTATAAACAAATCAATTCCGGTGATGAGGTCATACATCTAGATTTGTATAAGGAAAATATACCTCACATTGATGCAGATGTGTTTAGTGGGTGGGGGAAACTTCGCTCTGGTCAAGGCTTTGATGATTTAACAGAAGAAGAAAAGCAAAAGGTCGGCCGTCTTAACGAGCTTAGTGAGCAGTTTGTGAGCGCTGATAAATATGTGTTTGTCACGCCTTTATGGAATTTCTCATTTCCACCCATTATGAAGGCGTATCTTGATTCCGTATCTGTTGCAGGAAAGACCTTTAAATATACCGAACAGGGTCCAATCGGTCTATTAACGGATAAAAAAGCATTGCATATTCAAGCCCGAGGGGGATTTTACTCAGAGGGGCCTGCAGCCGAAATGGAAATGGGGCACCGTTATATAAGTGTTATGATGAGTTTCTTTGGAGTTCCTTCACTAGAGGGGCTGTTTGTGGAAGGTCATAATGCCATGCCTGACAAGGCTTCAGAAATAAAAGAAAATGCGATTACCCGGGCAAAGGATCTAGCCCATACATTCTAAAGATCTACTCGAATATGGGAAAAGAGGCAGTTAAAAACTGTCTCTTTTTTTTATTGTTTTTACCAAGTATTCCCTTGATATATCCTGTATACTAGAAGTAGATTTATGAAGGAGGAATCATAAAAATGGAGTTAAATTTAACCGGGAAAACTGCTTTGGTGGTTGCTTCTAGCCAAGGCTTAGGGTTTGCCATAGCCGAACGTTTAATTAAAGAGGGAGCAAATGTTATGCTTTCTGGCCGGGATGAGGAGAAGCTCAGACAAAAAGCAAGTCAGCTTGAATCTATCGGATTAGGAAAAGTGGCCTATCAAAAAACGGATATAACGAATGTGAATGACATTAATCAGTTGGTAAAAATAACAGCAGAAACGTTTCAAAGAATTGATTTACTAGTTAATAATGCTGGTGGTCCTCCTGCAGGTTCATTTGAAGAATTAACTGATCAAGATTGGCAGAAGTCCTTTGAATTGAATTTATTATCATACGTTCGAATGATCCGTGCGGCATTACCTTATTTAAAACAGCAGGGCGGGAAAATTTTAAACATCGCATCTACTTCAATTAAAGAACCAATTCCAGGATTAATTCTATCGAACACTTTCCGGACTGGTATAGTCGGCTTATCAAAGACACTAGCTTCGGAGCTGGCTCCATATAATATTTTAATAAATACGATTGCTCCTGGTCGGATTGCCACAGACCGCACAAATCATTTAGATCAAGTGAATGCCGATAAACTTGGTGTTGACAGAGAGACAGTTGAATTACATGTAAAGGCAGGAATTCCCTTAAAGAGATACGGTACACCAGAGGAATTTGCAAATGTTGCGGCTTTCTTGCTGTCCGATGCAAATTCCTATATGACAGGCAGTTCATTTTTAGTAGACGGAGGGATGATTAAAGCGATCTAAAAATAAATAAATTTTTCCTATATTAACCTTTCTTTACGTTTATTACCGGTGTATTTTGGCAATGGTAAAAATATTAAGGGAGTGTTATAAAATGCTGAAAAATATTCGATTAATAACCGTTTTGCTCTTGGTACTATGTGGGTCTATGATATTAAACGGCTGTGGTTTACTATTTTCAAATGAATTAATTGTTAATCGTTATGCAGACGCTCTGTTGACAAAAAATAACGAACTACAATTTCGTTTTCGAATTAACAATGAAATATTAGCAGGGCAACAATTATATAAGGTGAAAGTAACGATTCATGATGACAAGTTAGCTGAGGCAATTGGTAAACGAGAGATAGTTTATGGAGAAGATCAGGTGCTGAACGGGGAATATTTAGAAGTAAAAGGAAAAAGTGAAAAATATATTTTTATGGACCCTCTGCCTCTAAGAGAAGATTTACATATTTATGACCTTAAAAATATGATTGAAAAGAATAATGCCGTTTCAATTGAAGTATTTAATAATCAAGAGGTATTCGGCCGTGCTTATCTAACAAACTTTTCATCAGAGTTGTAAATAGTGATTATGTTATCAAATAAAAGGGCAAAATAAAATTGTGCATAATATTGGAGATGGAGCACAAAAACCGGAGCGACTGGGACGTTCCGGTTTTTTTTATGCAAACTTTTTTATCAATAATGCTAAAATATAGAAGAAAATAAACATGAGAGGAAAGATTATTTTGCTTACACCAGAAAATACAGTAATTGGTTTTATTGGCACGGGGGTTATGGGAAAAAGTATGGCAGGGCATTTAATAAATGCAGGCTATTCTTTAGTCGTTTATTCAAGGACAAAGGAAAAAGCACAAGATCTATTGAATCATGGAGCCGAGTGGGTGGCGACGCCAAAAGAGGTAGCTGAAAAGGCATCTGTCACTTTCACAATGGTTGGTTATCCCACTGATGTGGAGGAAATCTACTTCGGAGAAAATGGTTTAATTCATAATGGAACATCAGGTAGTTATCTAATCGATATGACAACCTCAGCGCCGTCACTGGCAATTAGAATTTATGAAGAAGCTAATAAAAAGGGAATCCAGGTCATTGATGCACCGGTATCAGGTGGAGATGTGGGAGCAAAAGAAGCAAAGCTCTCGATTATGGTTGGTGGTGAAACGGATGCATTTGAAGAGGTTAAGCCACTACTAGAGCTTTTAGGCACAAATGTAGTTTATCAAGGTAAACCAGGGGCAGGCCAGCATACAAAAATGTGCAACCAAATTGCGATTGCATCAAACATGATTGGTGTTTGTGAAGCTATTATTTATGCTGAAAAAGCGGGTCTGGATCCTGAAAATGTCCTAAAAAGTATTACAACGGGAGCTGCTGGAAGCTGGTCGCTAAGTAATCTTGCTCCGAGAATGTTAGCAGGGAATTTTGAACCTGGTTTTTACATAAAACATTTTATTAAGGATATGAAAATTGCGATAGATGAAGCAGACCGAATGGGGATGGAGGTACCTGGGCTCTCTTTAGCAAAATCTTTATATGATCAATTAGCCGAAATGGGCGAAGAAAATAGCGGGACACAAGCGCTTTATAAATATTGGCAGAGCTAACTCTAATGAATAAATTCTTCCTATCTTCTTGAAACTAAAAGAGAAACCTTTATATAGGAGGAATGGTTAATGGCTAAACGGACAAAAAAGAACGATGCTAAACAAAAAAACAAACAGGGGTTTGATTCTGCAGTTGCAAACGAAGAATTCGCTGCTGAATTCGGTTCAGCTGCTGCTAATCAAGCACATAAAGAAAAGGCAAAAAAGGAAAAGGCTCCAAAAAACAATGGGAAATATAAAGGACAGTAATCCTCTAAGACTAAGGCCCTCACAATCAATGTAAGGGTCCTTAAGTTTTTTTTATTTAAAGTTGATTAAAAATTGTTCTAACCGGTTTAGACCTAGCTCTAATAAATCCATAGAGCATGCAAACGATAACCGGAAATAACCTTCTCCATATTCTGAAAAAGCACTGCCTGGAACAACGGCTACTTTAGTTTCTTGAACAAGTTTCAGGGCAAAGTCAAAACTGTTTAATGCGACAGCATCAGGGATTTTAATAAAGAAGTAAAAAGCACCATCTGGCTTGATTACATCAAGTCCCATAGTGGTTAAACGCTTGAAAACATACTCTCTTCTTTTTAGATATTCTCTTTTCATCACAAGTGCATCATCAATGCCTGTCGTTACAGCCGCTAGGGCTGCCTTTTGTGCGATCGATGTTGCACAGGAAATATTATATTGATGGACCTTTAAGATATGGTTAGTAATGCACTCAGGCGCAAATAAAAAGCCAATTCTCCAGCCAGTCATCGAATGCGATTTGGACAAACCATTTATAACAATCGTTTGTTCTTTTAGAAAGGCAGCAATTGACTTATGTGGCTGGTCATAGGTAAGCTCACTGTAAATTTCATCTGCAAGGATAAAGATATTTTTATTTTTAAGATAATTTGCTATTTCTCTTAGTTCAGATTCTGTGAGACTTACTCCCGTCGGATTAGAAGGGTAGGGGAGTACGATACAGCGTGTATTTTCGGTAATAAAGGGTTTGATCATGTCTAAAGTGAAGCGGAACTGATTTTGACGAATATCGACGTGAACGGGGATCGCTCCCATCATTTTAATAATTGGTTCATAACCAGGATATATCGGCCCCGGTAATAAGACTTCCGAACCTTCTGTTAAAATAGTCCGAAAAGCAATATCGATTGCCTCGCTTGCTCCTGCAGTAACGATTACCTCTGACTCAGGTTTATAATCCAAGCCATATTTAATGTTAACAAAATGACAAGCAGCTTCCCTTAATTCTATGGTCCCAGCATTATGGGTGTAGGATGTGAAATTTTCTTCAATCGCTGTTATTCCAGCAGCTTTTACATGCTCTGGAGTAGGAAAATCAGGCTGCCCGATTGTAAAAGAAATTAAGTCATCAACATGGGCTACCATATTAAAAAACTTTCTTATTCCCGAAATTTCGATATTTTTTACACGTTGATTAATTAAGTGTTCCAACATTGTCCATCCTTCCGAGTGAGGATTCATTGATTTTTATGTATTAAATAATTATAGACTATTTTTGGGTGAAGTTTCTACTTTATATATAGTAAAAAACGATCTGTGACTCAGATCGTTTTTTGTGGGAGTGGGAGTTTATATTAATTGTTAACGTTTCTTAATAGCCATATTCCCAGTCAACTTCATCTTCATGCCAAAATACTGGTGACACTGATCCGAAGTTAACCATTTTATTATCGAGTTTGCAATTACATTGTTCGCAACCACATTGCTCTTTTATTTCTTCATAAATAGAATGATCAACATCTTCAATAAACGTTACCTTTTGTTCCTGAAAAAGAATCGCTGTTCCTCTCATTGGTCAAGCACCTCTTTGAATGATTTATCTTCAACTGTATTGTAAATCTCCAATTATTAAGCGTCTATATATTTGAGAAGTTGTTCACAAAATCATCACGAAGTCGTCGCGAAATATGACAAATTTTCCATAATAAAAGGCTGCGTTAAACTTGCTTGTTGATTTCCGCTCCAA
>NZ_JBALOS010000247.1:0-455 GCF_036962765.1 Neobacillus drentensis | reverse complement strand
TTTGCTTTTTTTATGTTGTGGTTGCGTTTGTTCCAGCTCTTTGAATCCTGTATATAACTGAAGTAATGCTTTTGCTGAATTAAGGGAAAGTGTAGCCTTTGGATTTCTAACTCCTTGATCTAATTTCCCAAAATGAGGTAGATCGTGAAAATCAGTTTTAGTTGGAGGAATATGGAATGTATATCTTCCACATTCAACTAGCACATCGGACTGCTGTTGACTATTTCGCGGATTTTCAGAAAAATGGAGACCCACTTTTTTTGCTTTGCCTTCTTCGATTAATTTTTTTAGTGATTCTTGTTTTAATTTGTACAATAATCTGGGGTTAGGTGCTGTTTTGGCATGGCGATTCACAATAAAGATAGCTTGTGCGAGGTTTTCGATGGTTAGGTTTAGATTAAATAGGGGGCCTTTCTGATCACGATTCAAAATATGTTCTCCTTTCAGTTATATAA
>NZ_JBALOS010000246.1:0-11451 GCF_036962765.1 Neobacillus drentensis | reverse complement strand
CGCCGCAGGCTCTGGATATTTGTCCTTTATAAGCGGTATGAAGGACAAAAGACGCCGTTGGAGCAAGAGATTTGTCCTTCATAAGCGGAATGAAGGACAAAAGGCGCCGCAGGCTCTGGATATTTGTCCTTCATAAGCGGTATGAAGGACAAAAGGCGCCGCAGGCTCTGGATATTTGTCCTTCATAAGCGGTATGAAGGACAAAAGACGCCGTTGGAGCAAGAGATTTATCCTTCATTCGGGTCGCTTATGAAGCCTCTAAAAATTGTCAACGAAATGCCTTTGATCCTATATCTGTTCGGTAATGAGCACCTATAAAAGATACCTTTTCTACGGATTGGTAAGCCAAATCTTTCGCTTCCGTCAAATGGTCTCCAACGGCAGTGATCCCCAGGACTCGACCGCCATTTGTTAGAATTTCTCCATCCTTTGCAGTAGTACCGGCATGGAATACAATTGTCGGATAAGTTATTTGGTCCAATCCTTTTATTATCAGGCCTTTTTCGTATGGTCCCGGATAGCCAGCAGAGGACATAATCACGCAAACAGCAGACCTGTCTTTCCATTTCACCTCTACATTTTCTAATTCTCCGGTGAGACTTGCCAGCAAAATATCAAGTAAATCTGTTTCTAACAGAGGAAGAACTACCTGTGTTTCCGGATCGCCAAAGCGGGCATTATATTCAATGACCTTTGGACCTGATTTTGTCAGCATCAAACCAGTATAGAGAATTCCCTCATATGGGCAGCCTTCTTCTACCATAGCTTTTGCCGTTGGTTCGACTATTTCATTAATAATCCGCTCAACCATTAATGGATCAATATGTGGTAACGGCGCATAAGTTCCCATTCCACCAGTGTTAGGTCCCTTGTCACAATCATATACTGCCTTATGGTCCTGTGCCGGAACCATTGCCTTTACAGTATTCCTATTCACAAAAGCGAGCAGGGTCAATTCTTCTCCTTCCAAAAATTCCTCAACAACCACCCTCGCCCCCGCTGAGCCAAAGGAAACTTCTTGCATCATACTTTGAAGTGCTTCTTCGGCTTCTTCCAATGTTTTTGCCACCACCACACCTTTTCCTGCAGCTAACCCATCCGCTTTGATCACGATTGGTGCCCCTTCACCGCGGACAAAAGAGAGTGCATCCTCATAGTTAGTAAAAGAAGAATATTTAGCTGTTGGAATCTGATACTTCATCATTAATTCTTTAGCGAACGCCTTACTTCCCTCTATCAATGCCGCTTCCTTTGAAGGTCCATATACCGCTAAACCCCGTTCTTTAAAATAATTGACAATACCCAATGAGAGAGGCTCTTCTGGTCCTACAAAAGTAAGATCGATTTGTTCTTTTTGTGCAAAATCCGCTAATTTCTTAATGTCTGAAACAGCGATTGAAACACATTCCGCTAACTCTGCAATCCCTGGATTGCCCGGAGCACAATAAACTTGAGTAACTTTAGAACTTTGAGACAGTTTCCAAACAATTGCATGCTCACGGCCGCCTCCCCCTATGACTAACACCTTCATTTCGTCTTACCTCCTAGTGTTTAAAATGTCTTATGCCTGTAAACACCATGGCGATTCCATGCTTATTTGCTGCTTCAATCGATTCTTGATCACGTATCGATCCACCTGGTTGAATGATGGCGGTAATCCCTACTTTAGCTGCTTCCTCGACCGTGTCTGACATCGGAAAAAATGCATCAGAAGCAAGGAAAGAACCAGCTGCTTTTTCTCCTGCCTGCTCAATAGCTATTTTGGCTGAACCAACCCGATTCATCTGACCTGCTCCCACGCCGATTGTTTGAAAATCCTTTGTCAATACGATCGCATTGGACTTTACATGTTTCACCACTTTCCAGGCAAAAAGAAGCTGTTCCACTTCTTCTTCCGAAGGACTTCTTTCGGTTACCACACGAAGACTTTCCGAACTAATTTGCTTTACGTCCTCTTCTTGAATTAAAACTCCTCCTGAAACAGAAGAAAGCAGCAATTCTGGTTCGGGTTCCATTCTTAAATCACCAACTCTAAGCAATCGAAGGTTTTTCTTTTCCTTCAACAGTTCCAAAGCTTCTTCATCAAAATCAGGTGCCATAATGATTTCAAGAAATATTTCTTTCACCCTTTCAGCCGTTGGCCTATCAATTTTACGATTTGCGGCAATAATTCCGCCAAAAATCGATACAGGATCGGATTCATACGCCTTTTGATACGCATCAAAAATTGTGTTTCCGATACCCACTCCGCATGGATTTGTATGTTTCAACGCAACAACTGCTGGTTGATCGAATTCTTTTACTAATTTTAAAGCCGCATCAGCATCATTGATGTTATTGTAAGATAATTCTTTTCCGTGTAATTGTTCAGCCATGGACAATGTTCCGGATTTCGCTAAGGGGTTTTGATAAAAGGCAGCATTTTGATGAGGGTTCTCTCCATATCGTAAGTCTTGTGCCTTTTCAAATGTAACGATAAATTGATCCGGCCATTCTTCTCCGCTTTGCTTTGTTAAATAATTAGAAATTAAGGAATCATATGCTGCAGTATGTCGGAACACCTTCGCAGCTAATCGGCTTTTCGTTTCAATGGTTACTTCACCATTTTTCATTTCATTCAGGATGATTGGATAATCTAGAGCGTCTACGACAACAGTAACAAAGGCATGATTTTTAGCTGCTGAGCGCAGCATGGTCGGACCGCCGATATCAATGTTTTCGATTGCATCTTCATATGTAACATTGGGTTTCGCGATGGTTTCTCTAAATGGATATAAATTCACGACAACCAAATCAATCGGCTGAATGCCAAGCTCCTCGATTTGCTTTCGATGTTCTTCCTTATCCCTAATGGCTAAAAGGCCGCTATGAATATTGGGATGAAGGGTTTTCACTCGGCCATCTAATATTTCCGGAAAACCAGTTACCTCAGATATACCTGTTACCTGTACACCTTTTTCAGCAAGCAGCTTAGCCGTACCGCCAGTAGAGATAATTTCCACTCCAAGTGCTTGTAATCCCTTTGCAAATTCCAAGATACCAGTTTTATCAGAAACACTAATCAATGCTCTTGTCATTCCGCAGCCTCCTTATTCGCCAGTCTTTGGATCACTTCTGGTAATAATGTGTGCTCCTCCACCTGAATCTTTTTTATCAATGTTTCTCTGGTATCTTCCGAATCAATTGTTACGGCACGCTGGTCGATAATCGGTCCTGTATCCATTCCTTCGTCCACAAAATGGACCGTGACTCCGGTTACCTTTACCCCATAATCGAGTGCTTGACCAATGGCATCTTTTCCTGCGAAAGCTGGTAATAAAGACGGGTGGACATTGATTATTTTCCGATCGTAAGCTTTAAGTAAAACATGACCTAGCAGTCTCATATATCCAGCCAGTACGATAAAATCAACCTCCAGTTGAGTTAACTTTTCAAGTATCTCTTCTTCATAGGCTTGTTTATTTGGATAATCTTTTGCAGTAAAAGAAAAAACCGGGATTGATTCATTCATAGCCTTGCGGACTGCAATGGCTTCAGGACGGTCACTGACCAGTAAAACCACTTCAACGTTATTGATTTTTTTTAATTTTATGGATTCCAGAATCGCAGCAAAATTAGAACCCGTACCAGAAGCAAAAACGGCAATCTTCATACTTACTCCTTCTTGAATACGACGTCTTCGTCTCCTTTTTGCACTGTGCCGATTACAAACGCATCTTCACCCAACGTTTCCAAGTGATCCAAAACCCCCTGAGAGTCCGCAGTATCGACTACTAAAATCATCCCTATTCCCATATTAAAAGTTCGGAACATATCAAAATCAGATATTTTACCTTTTTGTTGGATAAAGGAAAAAATCCCCGGGACCTTCCATGATCCATCCCTAATTTCAGCCTGTAAACCTTTGGGTAAAATTCGTGGAATGTTATCATAAAAACCCCCGCCAGTTACATGTACCATTCCAGTGACATTAAATTTCCGTATCGTTGAAAGGACCGATTTCACATAAATTTTGGTGGGTTCAAGCAACACTTTTCCCAATTCAGTCCCCAATTCCTCCAAATAATCACCTAATGAGAGCTTGGCATCCTCCAATAGAACCTTTCGGACAAGTGAAAACCCATTGCTATGTATACCACTTGAAGTTAACCCAATGAGTGCTTGGCCTTCTTTTACTTTTGTTCCATCAATAACATGTTTTTGATCAACCATACCTACCGTGAATCCAGCAATGTCATATTCCTCGTCCTGGTACATTCCCGGCATCTCGGCAGTTTCCCCGCCAATTAGTGAACACCCCGCCTGAACACAGCCATCTGCAATCCCCTTAACAATCGCTTCAATTTTTTCCGGGATGATCTTACCGCAGGCTAAATAGTCTAGGAAAAAAAGCGGCTCGGCCCCTTGGACGATGACGTCATTTACACACATGGCAACAGCATCGATTCCAATGGTATCATGCTTGTTCATGGCAAAAGCAATTTTCAATTTGGTCCCTACTCCATCCGTACCAGAAACAAAAACAGGCTCTTCCATCTTCGATAAATCTGGTTTAAATAGGGCCCCAAAGCCTCCTAGTCCCGTTAAAACCTCTGGCCGGAAGGTTTTTTTTACATGTTTTTTCATTCGTTCAACTGCTTCATTTCCCGCATCGATATTGACTCCAGCTTGGCGGTATGCATCACTCACTTCGTTTCTCTCCTTTACGGTAAACTTGCAGAGATTTCCTGCATGTTGAGCTTTTTTAATAATCCCGAACGCATAATGTTAGGTATAGCATTTCGCCAGGCTTCTGCCAATTTAGTAATCGGTTGAGAAATGACGGTCTTACCATTATGTGTAATTGAAAGTTCCTGACCTGTCACATTACCGATTTCTTTTAGTGGCACCTCCTGCTGTTGCGCCATTTTCTTCATCTTCTCAGCATTTTCCGGAGCAACGGAAAGAATGATTCGAGATTGAGATTCACTAAAAAGGCTAAAGTCTGTTCGAAGTTCTTCGGTTACTTGAATATCGGCACCCATCTTCCCACATATACAGCTTTCAGCTAAAGCAACTGCTAAACCGCCTTCCGCTGTATCATGAGCTGACTGCACCAATCCTTCTTGAATCATTTTAAGGGTAAAAGCTTGTATCTTCTTTTCCAAATCAAGGTTTATCTGCGGCGGGCGCCCTTCGATCTTTCCTGTCATTATTTTTTGGTATTCTGACCCGCCTATTTCTGCTTTGGTATCCCCAATTAAAAAAATTAAATCTCCGTCTTTTTTAAATTCTTGAGTAGTAATATGGTCGATATCCTTAATTAACCCTACCATGCCAATGGTTGGTGTTGGAAAAATAGCTACTCCTTTTGTCTCATTATATAAACTGACATTCCCACCAATAACGGGAGTATTGAGTTGACGGCACGCTTCACTAATTCCATCCGCTGCCTTTTCAAACTGCCAGAAGATTTCCGGCTTTTCCGGACTTCCAAAGTTCAAGTTATCGGTAATAGCTAAAGGCTCCGCACCGGAACAAACTACATTACGGGCCGCTTCGGCTACCGCGATAGCTCCTCCAACAAACGGATCAAGATAAACATACCTTCCGTTGCAATCCGTTGTCATCGCTAAGGCTTTCCGTGTTCCACGGATTGCAACGACAGCCGCATCCGATCCAGGTATGACAGCCGTATTTGTTCTAACCATATAGTCATACTGTTGATATACCCACTCTTTACTAGCAATCGTAGGCGATGCTAACAATTGCTGCAGAACAGAATTATAATCCTTTGGTTCTTCAATGGATGCTGTTATGCCTAATGATGAATATTGTTCGTAATACGGTGCCTCTTTCGATGGCTTACAATACACTGGCGCATCTTCTGCAAGCTTGTCTGCGGGGATTTCCGCCACGATCTCTCCCTTGTGAAGTAAACGGAGTTGGTTATCATCAGTCACTTTGCCGATCACAGAAGAGTGGAGTCCCCATTTATCAAATATCTTTTTTACTTCCCCCTCTTTTCCTTTTTTCGCAACGACCAGCATTCTTTCTTGTGATTCGGAGAGCATCATTTCGTAGGCATTCATTCCTTTTTCGCGCTGTGGAACGAGATCAAGATCCAATTCAACGCCATTTCCCGCTTTACTGGCCATTTCAGAACTGGAGCTAGATAGCCCTGCCGCCCCCATATCTTGTATCCCGACCACATGACCAGAGGCGATCAATTCAAGAGTGGCTTCCAGCAGTAATTTTTCCATAAAAGGATCGCCCACTTGGACGGCTGGACGTTTTACTTCGGAATTTTCACTCAACTCTTCTGAAGCAAACGTAGCTCCATGAATTCCATCCCTGCCGGTAGCAGCTCCAACATAAATGACTGGGTTATCAATCCCTTTAGCGACGCCTTTTTGAATTTCATCATGGTTGATTAAACCCACACACATGGCATTCACCAGGGGATTGCCTTCATAGGAAGCATCAAAGTAGATTTCACCACCAACTGTAGGAATGCCCATACAGTTACCATATCCGGCAATACCCGCAACCACATTTTCAAAGATATATTTGGTTTTTGGGTTATCAAGTTCGCCAAAACGCAGCGAGTTCAATAAAGCGATCGGGCGAGCACCCATGGAAAAAACATCACGAATGATACCGCCTACACCTGTAGCCGCACCTTGATAAGGCTCAATGGCTGAAGGATGATTGTGGCTTTCAATTTTAAACACGACGGCTTGATTATCACCGATATCAACAATACCTGCTCCTTCTCCAGGACCTTGTAAAACGTGTGGTGCGGAAGTCGGAAAACGTTTGAGAACAACCTTTGAATTTTTATAGCTGCAATGCTCGGACCACATGACACTAAATATGCCCGTTTCCGTATAATTTGGTTTTCGCCCAAGAATTTCGATTACTTTATCAAATTCTTCATCGGTTAATCCCATTTCCCGATAGACCTTTTGCTGGGCGATTTGCTCAGGTGTTGGTTCTTTATGCTGTACCATGTTGTTTCCTCCAGTAACTTAAAATAGATGAAAACATACGTTTTCCGTCATCTGTTCCCAGCCATTTATGAACCGCACGTTCCGGGTGGGGCATTAATCCTAAAACATTTCCTCTCTCATTGATCACACCTGCAATCTCAGAAATCGACCCATTTGGATTCGTCCCTTTATATCTGAATACGATTTGATTGTTCTTTTCTAATTGATCCAACGTCTTTTGATCACAAAAATAATTTCCGTCGCCATGGGCAATGGGAATACGAATCGTTTCACCTTCCTGATAGTCTAATGTGAACGGAGTTTGGTTGTTTTCTACTTTTAAATCAATAGTGTCACAATGAAATTTTAATCGTTGATTTCTTCGCAAAGCACCAGGCAAAAGATTCGCTTCAGTTAGAATTTGAAATCCATTACAGACACCAAGAATCAATTTCCCCTCTTCAGCCGCTATTTTTACCTGCTCCATGACAGGAGACAAGCTCGCAACAGCCCCTGGCCGCAAATAATCGCCATAGGAAAATCCACCTGGAACAAGGATCGCATCATATTTTGATAGGTCCGTTTCAAGATGCCATACATATTCGACACACTGTTCAATCGTATCTAACACTGCTTTATACATGTCTACATCACAATTTGAACCAGGAAAAACCAGTACTGCAAAGTTCATATTATTCCCCTCCTATCCTTCCTGCTTGGTAAGATCAAAACGAAAGTCTTCAATCACGGTATTGGCTAACAGCTTCTCACACATATCCTTTACTCGTTCTTCTGCCGCCTTTTGATCATCACTATTAATTTCAAGCTCCATATATTTACCTATTCGTACATCGCCAACCTCATCATATCCAAGCGAATGCAGCGACTCATGAACTGCATTACCTTGTGGATTTAACACACTTTCTCTTAAGGTTACATAAACCGTTGCTTTAAACATTGACACTACCCCCAATTCTCCTTAATATTTCTTGATAAGCTTCCTGAACGTTCCCTAAATCACGCCTAAACCGATCCTTATCTAACTTTTCCTCTGTATGGGCATCCCAAAATCGACACGTATCCGGAGAGATTTCATCCGCTAAGATAATAGTGCCTGCTGGGGTTTTTCCAAACTCTAATTTAAAATCAACTAAGATAATATCTTTGTTTAAAAGATACTCTTTTAAAATCTCATTGATTTTCAGGGCTTGTTTTCGAAGTTCAACCAATTCTGGTTCTGAAGCGAGCTCAAGAATGGCAATATGATCATTGTTAATCAAAGGGTCCCCCAGCTCATCATTCTTATAGTAGAATTCCACAATTGTTTTTGGGAGTTCCTTCCCTTCCTCCCATCCCAATCTTTTTGCAAGTGAGCCAGCCGCTATATTTCTAACAACAACCTCTATCAGGATAATCTCTACTTGCTGAACAATCTGCTCTGTTAATGAAATCTTTTTAATAAAATGATTTTCCACGCCTTTTTCTTTTAACAAACTTAGGAAAATGGCACTAATCTCATTATTTAGAGTTCCTTTTCCTGCAATTTGCCCTTTTTTCACGCCATTGAAGGCAGTAGCATCATCTTTATATTCAATCCAATACTTTCCTGGTTCTGATGTTTTGTACACTTTTTTCGCTTTTCCTTCATAAAGCTGTTCTAATTTTTCCATTATTTTTTCACTCTTTTCACTCGTTGGTAATGATTTTAGCAGGACGACTCTAATCCACGTCCCCTTATGACCAAATTCCAAGTTCCTGAATTTGCTTGTCTATTTGCTCGAGATTTGAACCTAAAAAATTAATGTGACCCATTTTCCTGTTTTCTACGCTTTCCTTTTTGTCGTATAAATGTAGTTTGGCTGTTGGAGGAAGCTGATCTATTTCATCTAGCACTTTACTTAAATGCTGACCTAAAATATTAACCATTATAATCGGACTTAAAAGAGTAGTATCTCCTAAGGGAAGTCCACATATTGCCCGAATATGCTGCTCAAATTGAGAAGTAATACATGCATCCATTGAATAATGCCCGGAATTATGAGGTCTTGGTGCTAACTCATTTACGATAATTTCACCATCATTCGTAAGGAACATTTCGATCGCAATTAATCCTACTACTTGTAAGGAGTCAGCTATTTTTAATGCTTCAGTTTCCGCTTGAATCCTTTGCTCATCGGTAATTCTTGCAGGAACGAAGGACTGATGCAGGATATTATTAATATGGATATTTTCAACTACTGGGAAAGTCTTTGTTTGACCTTGGATATTTCGGGCAACAATCACCGATAATTCTTTGCAGAACGGGATAAATTGCTCGATGATCATGTCCATCCCTGCCTTTTGCCAAGCCTCAATCGCAATTGGTATGTCATCCCTGCTTTTTATAACCCATTGCCCTTTCCCATCGTAACCCCCTGTAGCTGTTTTCATTATGTAAGGCAATCCCATACGATCTATAGCCGTTTTAATGTCATTTTCCGAATGTATAACCAAGAAAGGAGCTACTCTCACATTAAAGGACTTTAAGGTGGATTTTTCCAGGATACGATTTTGGGTTATTTTGAGCAGTTCGCTTCCTTGAGGTACAAAGGATGTAGTTTCTAAAATGGAGGTTATAGTAGAATCTACATTTTCAAATTCATAAGTAATAACATCTGAGGAATCGGCTAGATCTTTAACAGCTTTGAGCTCAGTATAGGGAGCTGTGATTTGAAGATCTGCAACTTGTCCACATGGTGAGTCAGGTGTCGGATCCAAAGTAATGAAGCGATATCCCATATTTCTACCAGCAATTGAAATCATTCTTCCTAGCTGGCCTCCCCCTAAGATACCAATCGTTGAGCAGGGTTTAATGACTGTCAAAGCATTTTTCCTCCTTCATCCTTTTTTAAGCTTTTCATCATTTTAGGTTTTCCTGAAATGCACTCATTTACTTTTTTAATCAAAAAAACTTCTATCATTTACAAAACTAATACAATTTCAACTAGACAATCAAAAGGATAAAAATTCTACTTTCGCCAAAAATAATGAAATGAAATCAACGGGAGGAATACACAAATGGATTCAGAAATGAAGGAGAAATGCGGTGTATTTGGAGTTTTTAATCACCCCAAAGCAGCACATTTAACATATTATGGACTTCATGCACTTCAACACCGCGGCCAGGAGAGTGCAGGAATTGTGGCTAGTGATGGAAAATCATTCAGGCATCACAGGGGAATGGGATTAGTTACCCAAGTATTTTCACGTGAGATCCTTGATGGACTAAGCGGAAATATGGCCATCGGTCATGTACGATATTCTACCTCTGGTGCAAGTTTACTACAAAACGCACAACCTCTTGTTTTTAAGTACAGTGAGGGCGATTTGGCTGTTGCCCATAACGGGAACCTAGTGAATGCCAATATCGAACGGAAGGTTCTCCAGCAACAGGGTGCCATCTTTCAGACAACTACTGATACAGAAATTATTGCTCACCTAATAGCCCGTTCCAGTAAAAAATATTTTAATGAAACTGGACCTGAAGTTCTTAAGCGGATTGACGGTTCCTTTGCTTTGCTGATCATGACAGAAAAACAAATGCTGATTGCCCTAGATCGTCATGGCTTACGTCCCCTTAGCCTCGGAAAAATTGGTGAATCCATTGTCGCGTCGTCAGAAACATGTGGACTTAATGCGGTGGATGCTACGTTCTGGAGGGATGTTGAACCGGGAGAATGGCTTCTTGTTGACGAGACGGGAATTAAAACCGGCAGATTTGCTGCAAAAGGTGACGTTTCCCTTTGCTCCTTTGAATTTGTTTACTTTGCTCGTCCAGATAGTGTGATTCATGGAAGAAGTGTTTTATCCATCCGAAAAGAATTAGGACAAATTTTAGCAAAAGAACATCCTACTCCAGCTGATGTTGTCGTTGCTGTTCCAGAATCAAGTGTCCCTGCAGCAATGGGTTTTGCCCAACAATCAGGAATTCCATATGAAATGGGAATTATCAAAAACCCCTATGCCGGTCGTTCATTTATTGAACCAACCCAAGAATTACGGGACTTGGCCGTACGTCTAAAATTAAGTGCTGTTCGTGAAATTCTCGAGGATAAACGGGTAGTCCTTGTTGATGATTCGATTGTACGTGGAACGACAAGCAAGAGAATTGTTCAATTGATTCGTCAAGCAGGTGCAAAAGAAGTCCATGTACGAATTAGTTCCCCTATGGTAAGAAATCCTTGTTTTTATGGAGTGGATATGCCAACAAAAGAAGAACTTTTTGCTAACAAACATGAACATGAACGAGCAATGGGAAGTGTGATTGGAGCAGACTCATTAGCCTTTTTAAGTACCGATGGATTATTAGAGGCAGTTGATGTAGATCTGGCAGATACTAGCAACCGTTGTATTGCCTGTTTTAGTGGAGCATATCCAACTAATTTGTATTTGAAGTGATAACGTTAATTACACTAGGACCTCTATAATGGAAGTCCTAGTC
>NZ_JBALOS010000245.1:0-14579 GCF_036962765.1 Neobacillus drentensis | reverse complement strand
GTCTTCACGAATTTTTTAAAATGGTATTTAAGGAGGGTTATAGTATGTTCACAAAGCTTCTTCCTCGTGATGCTGCGATGGCGAAAGGGAGCGCATTTATTTCTGATGAAGTGCAATACAATTTGTTTCATCGGATCTGTGAAGGCAGCGATGCCTTATGCCTCAAAACAGAAGATGGAAAAATGATCTTTGCCCAAACGCCAAAACAAAAAGGATGGTTATGGATTTCAAAAGAGGTTAATAGAGAAGAACGGAAGGTTTTGATTCATGAACTTGCCAGTGTGTTAAAAGATGTTCCGCTGCCAGGGGTTGCCTCTGATCCACTTATTTCTGGGGAGTTTGCTGAAGCTTTTTCAAAAATGAATCCTGTTCGTTGCCAAATAGATATGACAATGGAATCTTACTGTTGTCCAAACGTAATCATCCCCAAGAATGTTGCTGGAGAATGTCGGAAGGCTAGGCATGAAGATATTGAGCTGGTTGCTGATTACCTGGCTGGTTTTCTTAGAGATGCGTTCAGAAGTCCGGTTGACTCGGAAACTCAGATTTCGAAGGCTAAAGGAATGATTGAGGCGGGAGGGCTTTATCTTTGGTGTGTAGATGGAAAGCCTGTTTCGATGGCGAATAACTCCCACCGTTCACCAAGACATGCACGGATAAATGCGGTATTTACTCCAATCGAGCAGCGGAAAAACGGTTATGCCAGTTCAATTGTTGCAGCCCTTTGTACTAACTTAGAAAAAGAACAGTTAGTCCCGATGTTATATGCAGATATTAGTAACCCCGATTCGAATAAGGTGTATCAAAATATTGGTTTTCTAAAAAGCGGGAAGATTACCGAGATCAATTTTCTTCGTTAGCTAATCTCGAGATACTCATAA
Organism: Neobacillus drentensis; assembly: GCF_036962765.1. Lineage (GTDB taxonomy): Bacteria > Bacillota > Bacilli > Bacillales > Cytobacillaceae > Neobacillus > Neobacillus drentensis_C. The sequence continues at coordinate 13,698 of NZ_JBALOS010000245.1, read as the reverse complement.
AAGAGAAGACGGTCACTTTAAAAAGAACAAATCCATGAGGTGAATAGATTGTATCAATTTAAAGACGGTCAGGTAGTTAGAAATGGTTACTCAACCATTCCTTATACATGGATTCATAATGAAAAAGGAAACAAAAGCATCTGTATCATGCTTCCTGGCCTTGGCTATACTACCCAGCGGCCGCTTTTTCATTACGCAACCAGCATGTGCTTGAATCACCAGATAGATATTCTCCATGTTAATTATCAGTTTGCGAAGAATGAACATTTTACAAGACTTAGCAAGGAAAAACAGGATCGTTGGATGTATGAAGATGTAAAGGCTGTTGTGGAAGAAATTTTAACTGGCACGAATTATGAGCAATGTTTTCTTCTATGTAAATCGATTGGAACGATACCAATGGCACTGGAGTGGACACACAAGAATTTCATTCAGAATCCGTTTGGCATTTGGTTAACCCCGCTTTTAAAAGAGGACAATGTTTATGAGACACTAGTGAAAACTGAACTGCCATCTCTATGCATTATCGGAGATCAGGACCATCACTTTATCAACGAACGAGTCACTGCACTGAAGAAGAATGAACATATTTCCACTGTTATCATTCCCGGTGCTGACCATAGTTTAGAGATACAAGGGGATGTTTCCGCAAGTATTGAAGCCGTAAAGATAATGGTTGATTCGGTTCAAGACTTTATCCGGAGTCATAGGATTTGAAACTTTTTTGATTTTTCCGGATTAAAGTCTATCTTGATGTCTCCTGAAAAGTGACTTTCACGACCTTTTCAGTCTGCTTATTAAATTCGATATTAACGTAAACCCCGAATTCCGTATTATTATCTTTTAACCAAAGCTTGAACTTCTCGGTGGAGGTTTGCGGACCACTCGTCCTTCCGATGTGAAGATAGTCAACGATTTTGGCGTGCGGGTACTTTTCATGAGTTTTTTCTAAGGCAAGAGTACCCCATTTTGCATAGGGAGGTATCGGTTTTTGTTGTGCAGAGACTTTATTCATAGCTGGCAGCGGATTTACATTTCCTGAAAAGACAAACATGGTAATCAATAAACTAATTAAAAGCTTTTTCATAAATTATAACCCTCTTTGTTTTTGTTCTTATCATTTCATTTCAAGAATTAACTTATGTAGTTTTCATGAAACAGTATCATTGTTAAATTTGTACAATAAATAATTTAGTTTTTTTCATACGAGAAGCAAATTTGTATAGGTGAGGGGATTAGTTTGAATATTAAATTACTAGATGCATCTGATGCAGAAAGCTATTGGGAGCTAAGACTGGAAGCACTAAAGCAAAATCCAGAAGCATTTTTAACGAGCTATGGAGATGCGATAAAAAGAGAAAATCCAATTGCTCAAGTTGCCCACAATTTTTCCGCTGAAGGAAACTATACATTCGGGGCATATGAAAATAATGAACTAATTGGAGTAGTCACATTGCTGCGCGAAACTGCCGAGAAAATCCAGCATCGGGCCAATATATATGCGATGTATGTTACACCTAAAAAACAAGGCTTCGGCGTGGGAAAAGCATTAATGACGGAAGCGATTAATAAAGCCAAATCGATTAAAGCGATTGAGAAAATAAATTTATCTGTAATGGCAAGCAATGAAAAAGCGAAGCAACTTTATTGTAAACTAGGTTTTCAAGTGTATGGGTTTGAGGAAAACGCCATTAAAGATAATGATGTCACTTATAATGACCTGCATATGGTGTTACATTTGAAATCAACGAGTGAAGAGTCCATTTTTAAAAGTGAAAATATTTACATTCGACCATTTTCTGAGGAAGACGCAGTCCCACTTCTTCAATTACAGACAGACAATCGGCATTTTTTCGAAAAGTTTTCGATGGAGCGGAATAAAGATTTCTATACGGTCGACACTCAGCTGCAGCGGATACAGGCGTATCAAAAAGATAGCAGCAATGATCAAAGCTATTCGTTTGGAATTTTTAAAAATGAGGGAGGGTTAATTGGGACCATAAATCTTTTTCAAGTTCTCAGAGGCTCACTTCAAAGTGCATTCATCGGATATTTTTTAGATAAGAAGCAAAATGGGAAAGGATACACGACTGAGGCAGTGAAACTGCTTGTGGACTATGCATTTAAGGAATTGAAATTACACCGGATAGAGGCAGGGGTCATGCCACACAATATTGGTTCGATTCGGGTGTTGGAGAAATCCGGTTTTCATCAAGAAGGTTTAGCTTTGAAAAATGTGAAAATCAACGGGAAATGGGAAGACCATCAGGTAATGGCGATTATTAACCCGAATGATTAGGGGCTTAGTAATCGATATAAATGACGACGTAATTCAAAAGAGAGGCCCTGCCTGAAGGACCTCTTTTTTTCGATATGTTATAATATAGTCACGAAAGTAAATTGTCTTAATATAGGTATATTTTGATAGGGGGCAAAAGTGAAATGGATAAAAAAGAAATATTGCCAACCGAAATTTCCATAAAAGATAAAAAACATACCGTAAATGGAGATGTAATAAGGACAGTTGTATTTGCACACAGTAAAGTAATTGAGGTCAGTACTGCTGACCATGAAAGTTATTATCTAATTTTTTATAAGCATTCTCTTATCTTTGGTGGGAAACTTGACCATGTTGAAGTAGGAACATTTATCAATAAAGCCTTTCAGGAAGGAATCCTTATTGAATCCCCGAATCCAATCTTACGTGGATTAATCCCCGAGGTAACCGTCACTATTCCGAATAAAAGCAACCTTTTTTCTCATCTACAACTCCATTATTCACCACAGGAAATGGTCTATATTCTGACCACACTTGACTCTTTTTTTGAAAAAGAACAACTCATCAAGACCATTGACAAGGTCTACTTCCACTTAAGAAGAAACGGTAAATTTATGAAATCCTTTCAAATCATTCAATTGTTAGCTGAGTTCGCACCGACATTAAAATCTGCACAAGAACGTTTGGCCTCTCACGAATTTAGTTCATACCAACATTATTATCATTCCTCAAGTTTACCTGCCATCTTAACAAAGGACCCTCTATATGTTGAATTACATTGCTTCAAAAACCGAACAAATCCAGATTTCCGAATAGTATTAGAAGAAATATTGAGTAAACAAGACGGAATAGATGTATTATTGCTATGGTTAGAAAATGCAGAGAAACTCAAAGAGACTAAATCCATTGAAAGGTATACGAGCATCGCGTTACGTTTTGTGACGATGGAAGAATGGATGCTGATTTTAGCTGAACTCAACATCAATCCGTTTCAAGCGCTGCCTGATTCAAAATCTAATATCAAAAAAATGCTTCTAGCAGGTAAGTATGAGAAAGCGGCCTTATGCTTATTAAGCTTTATCGATGACCTGCCAGCCACATACGATGCCGGTCTCCTTGAAATATGGGAACATTCTGATCCGAAATTTGCTATTGCACATTTTGATCAATTCATTAAGTTATTGCAGCACCTTCCTCACGAAGAGAAAACGAAACAATATGAACATAAGGTCTTTCAATTTGCTGAAATCCTTCTTAAAGAGCATGATCTTAAATCCGTTCATGAAAAACTAATCCCTATTCAAAAGGTTATTCCCGGTCTAGACGTGATTAGGAAGATAAGTGAAATGGTTGAATTATTAGAGAATCCCGATCGGATGATGGAATTAGGTGATTATTATGCGGAGTTTAAACAATTCGACCAAGCGATTGAATGTTTCTTTTGGGAAATGGAACTACAGCCGCAAGATCCTTCTCCTGTTCGGAAAATCAGTAAAATGTATCAATCAAAAGGTATGGTACAAGAAGCGGCAGCTTATCAAAAGGTTTTTACTCAACTAAAAGGTAGTCAAGAAACTGGATGATGTCATATCATCTGCCAAAATAGGGCAAAAAAGGGTCATCAGACGTGTCTTCCTGATGACCTTTCGTGTTTGTTATACGTGTTAATCAATAAATTAAATTCTGTTCTTAACATCTTCTCTAATGAATTCGATCATATTCTCGGATAAATTAGCTGGCAATGACGTACCATTCTTAAAAACCCAGGCATTCACTACTTCGAGGTCTCCTTTTTTAAAGGTAATACTATAATCTTGATGCTGATAAGTAAAATCAGCAGTTACTTCCTCTTGGTCATATGGCTCTTTATCTATAATCATATTTACAATTTCATAAGGTTCCACGGATTTGCTCCTTTGTCATATTCTTTATGTAAATAGGGTTCACTTTATTAAATTGTTTATTCAAATGCAGTATATTTCACGTTAATATATTAAATAAGAATATGATAAAATGAGGATTGGAGTGAATGGAGGTTGGCAAGTATGTTGTCTTTCTATAAAATCCTTGTTTTTATACATATATTTTCAGCCATCCTAGGGATGGGTCCCGGTTTCATCTTAACGACAGTGGTCAAATCTGGAAAAAATATGACCGAATTAAGACATTCCTATAGTATTAGGCATAGGCTGCATATCATTGTCATGATTGGCGGCATTCTCCTGCTACTTACAGGGCTAAGTATGGGTTTCCTCAACCCAAGTCTCTTTAAGATGGGATGGTATGTAACAAGTCTGATTCTTTTTTTGGCAGCCCTTGCCATTGGTCCACTTGTCTTATCACCTAGGTCCAAACCTGTTAAAGCACTACTAGAATCCCATAAAGGTGAAGAAATACCCGAAGAATATTGGAACTTATCAAAAATACTCTTTCGATTTGAAAACCTGGAAAATGTAATCTTTATCATCATCATCTCCCTAATGATCTTAAAACCGTTCTAATTGGGTGTCAGGCACCATGTGAAGTTTTCACATGGTGGGTATGGTTTGAGAAATTGGCCCATTCTTCATTCATAGAGGAAAAGGACGCCTTTATACAATTAGTGAAAGATACAGTCAATGAATGGAACACCATTAAAGTGTAACGAACAAGAAAGGTATGGCCATTTATCAGCCATACCTTTCTTCTTAAATTTATCTATTATCTGAATACAAGTAGGATAGTACGGCAGGAATTCTTTCTCTAAAGAAAATATATGCATGTTCCGCATCCTCGATAAGCTGAAAGTGAAAATCGGTCATTTTTTCGTTCGCTATCTCGTAGACACGGTTGGTCAGATTAAGAAAGACTTGATTCATTTCTTCATCCGCACCAACTTCTTTCGTGCCAAAATCCATGTAAAACTTTTCGATTTCAGATAAGTCGGAGGTCCTTAATAGGTTTTCGATTTCCTCTTGGTTTCGGTAAAATCCAGGTGATAAAGCAGCGATTCGTTTAAAAATATGCGGGTAACGGCAGGCAGCATAAGTGGAGATTAATCCACCTAATGATATTCCAGCCATTGATGTATGATTTTCAAGGGTTCGGTACTTCTCGTCAATGAATGGTTTCAGTTCATTCACAATAAAATCGATATATTCTTTACCGCGGCCTCCTGAAGGACTGGCATAGCCTAAGATTTGTTTGCTTACTTCACCATTGACCCATGGGCAGTATTCGTTAACCCGTTCTTCCCCTTCAGGATTTAAATCAATTGCCACAACCATTATCTCTAGTCCACTTTTGTCTAAGTACTCTTTCATTCCTAGAGATACCCCTTTAATGTCACCCTCATCTTCAAAAACATTTTGTCCATCATGCATATACAATACCGGAAATCTCTTATTTCCCTCTATATAGCTATCAGGCAGGTATACTCTTATCAATCTTTCTTGCTTGAAAGAGTTCATATACAAAGAGAATTTTTCTAACAAGTCGTCCACCTACTTCTAAAGAATATTCTCTCTAAATTTACCATAATTTTCATTTAATTCGTTAAATTTTATTTCGAAAAATGAATGAGCTGTAAAATATGTTTGGAACATTGTGGGATAGTGTGTTTTTTAGAACCTAACTTTGTGGAACCACAGAAATTTTACGAGGAATGTTTCAAAATAAAAGAGAAATGCGGACCTCAACGGGATGAACGTATTCCTATAAAAAAGGATTTGGTCATCATCCAATAATCTGAATCGAAGGCTAGAAGATATCATGTAATTTCAGAAAATATCTTCTAGTCTTTTAAATTTACTTTCTAACGAAGACTGCTTTTAAGGTAGAAAGTGTGAATAAGCTAATCGGATGGGCTTTTAGCTGTAAAACATTGATTAACCTCCCGTATACTTTTTGATTGGATGCACAGGCTAAAATCACCTTTTTTACATACCACTTAAGGAAACCTAAACCAAAAGGTTGTGCACCGACGGTATGGGTGAAACGAAAATCTTCGGTAAGGGCAATTAACCAGGGGACATCAATAATTTTACTGAATCTTCGATGCGCATTTTTCGAAATTTGTGTGCGTTTCTTTTTTTGTAACGCTTTTTGCAGTTCCTTTTTCAAAGCCATTGCTTCAAATGCTGCAATGCTCATACCTTGACCAAAAACAGGATCTATCCGGCAAAAGGCATCACCCATAACAATGAGTCCATTGGGAATCCGTTCTAACTTTTCATAATGAAAGCGGCGTAATGCCGGAAAACGATAAACACTGACATCGGTATCAGGCGTTCCGTTTTTTATGGCTTCATACACATCTGGCTGCTCGAGGCTATTGGCATACTTGATAAATTTCTCTTCTGTCATTGGCGGTGAATCCACGCCATAACCAAGTAGTGTGACCATCCAGCGCTGATTTTCAATCGGGAAAATTCCCCCGCCATGGGTTTGGATTGGAGGATTTGGATAAACCAGCAAACTACCCCAGTCGTAATCCTTGGGAGAAAGGGTGCTATAAATCCGACTAGCATAGAAAAGGTCAACCTTTACTTCGGTTTTTGGAGGGGCGTCGTAACCTAATTGTTTCAGCCAAAAACATGTATTTGACCCAGCACCTGACGCATCCACTACCAAATCAGCTCTATGTAGGTTGACGGCTCCTTCTTGAATTTGCACTTCCACTCCAGTTACACTGGTATTATCTTGATTGGTCAGCAGCTTTTTCACTTTGCCGCCATATAAAAAGTTTATATTTGGAATCCTCTCTAGTCTCTGCTTAATATGCCATTCAAGAAAGGGTCTGCTTTGTTGAATGATAGATATGCCAGCATGAAATTTCACTTTCCAGCAGCCATGGTGATTCCATGCCAGTTCACTAGCAAAATCTGATTTTACTGATCCATCCGCGATTAGTTCATCCACAATCCCTGGAAAAAGTTCAGTGAGAATCTCCTCTCCGCTTTTTAAAAGAGCGTGTCCATGGGAACCTTGTGGTACACCAGTTCTGGTCCACTCCTTTTTACCCATTTGGTCCTTTTCGATAAGCAAAACTTCTTCGTAGAAATCAGACAGAACCCTTGCAGCGAGTAACCCAGCAATGCTTCCACCGATTACCAGTGCTTTTTCTCCTAGAAAACTTTTAGTTGTTGACATTCCTAGAAACCCCCGATAATACTATTTGCACGATATATTTAATGTTTAGTATTATATCATTATTTTTATGGTTCCTATGAGTTTAGAAAGTGGAGGATTTACCTAAACTAATAGGGAAGTAAATAAAGAGATATTCGGAATCAAAGGAGATTGGTTGGCTTGGTAGATTATCAAATTAGTACATATGAGGAATCAGTTAAGGTTATTAAGGAAGTAGGTTTATTGCCTCTTTCGCCACTTATTCCTCAATATCCTTCGCTTGATCGCATTACATCGAAGGAACAGTGGCATACGGGTTCAGAAAATGATCCATGGTTATGGAGGGCACAGTTCCCTGTTGATGGAGTCGCAGCTTACGGAAAGTTTATTAAGAAAAAATCAGTGTTAATCTCCGGTGAGATCCTCCCCTTGGTAAAGACGATCTTAGGGTCAAAAGAATCAGTATCGAAACGGTATAAGGATGGTCTTATTTCAAGGGAGGCCTTAGAGTTATATACCCTAATTAGCGAGGAAGAGGGCATCGACACTAGAGTGTTAAGGGCCAAGGCAGGTATGAAGGATAAAGAAAAGAAAAAGCCGTTTGATCAGGCGTTGTTAGAATTACAAGGCTCAATGGATATTGTCGTCTCAGGGACCAAGGAGAAAATAAACGCCTCCGGTGAGAAGAACGGCTGGAGCAGTACTTCCTTTGAAACACTTGACTATTGGTCAAAAAATAATGTTGTTGATTTATATGGGATCGAAATGGAAGAAGCAAAAGATAAGCTAAAAAACCATTTTGTTAAGATAGGCAGTCCCGAGTCTTTGAAGGCTTTAGGAAAAATATTTCAGTTTTAGGTTCAGATGATTATCATTGGTAACACGTTATGACAAACTTCGCTCTTGATTCTTCGAGTTGAATCCAGTAATATGGGAACTACGATAATTGAAAGGGTGACCTTAAAGCCAATGATTCACTAAACCTATTAAAAGAAAAAAATTCGGATTATTAAACGAACATATTTCTGGATAGGGTTAGTGCGGGCTTTTATAGACAAAAGGGAGTAAACGGTACTTGGTGTACTGTGTCCTTTTGTGCTGAACTGCCTCCTGTCCAGATGAATGGATAAGGAGGTTTTTTTATGGAAGAAACAAAAACAAACATTACCATGGGGGATTTATTTCGTAATCGAGTTATCCGTACCATCTTGCTCTCGACCTTATTCCTACAAATCGGTATCTGGGTACGTAACTATTCCATTTTATTATTTGTCATTGAGCAGACAAATGAAGATCCCGTTGCCGTCTCACTGATTTCAGTTGCAGAATTTGCGCCAATCTTTTTATTTTCCTTTATTGGAGGCACTTTCGCAGACAGGTGGATGCCGAAGCGTACAATGATTTGGTGCGACTTCCTTAGTGCGATGTCCATCTTTATTGTATTGCTAACATTAGTATTTGGCAGCTGGAAGGTTATTTTCTTTGCGACACTTGTTTCATCGATTCTTTCCCAGTTTTCCCAGCCTTCTGGAATGAAACTTTTCAAGCTTCATGTAAAAGAAGAACTTATTCAGATGGGGATGTCGATGTACCAAACGGTGTTTGCTTTGTTTATGATTTTAGGGCCGATTATTGGTACTTTTGTTTATCAGCATTACGGCATAAGTGCAGCCATCGCTGTGATGGGGATTGCTTTTATGCTCTCGGCAGCGATTCTATTTATGCTCCCACCTGACCGAGAAATCGAGGAAAACGCTGTAAAAACCACACTTATGGAGGAAATGAAGGCAGGTTTCAGCTATGTTTGGAACAGCCGGGCGCTAACTTTGCTTGGCGGCTGTTTTGCAGCAGCAGGGTTAGGATTAGGGCTGACGCAGCCACTTTCTGTATTCCTCATTACGGAAAAACTTGGTTTACCAAAAGAGGACCTGCAATGGTTGATGGCGGCATTTGGAGCGGGGATGATTTTAGGTGGGGGCCTCATTATGGGATTAGCCAAAAAGACTCCTCCACAAATCTTGCTTGCGATAGGAATGAGCGCCTCAGCTCTAGGATTTATTGTGATGGGGCTATCAGAACAGTTGTGGCTGACATTGACCGCACAATTTATTAGCGGTTTGTTTATGCCTTGTATTCATATTGGAATTAATACGATGATTTTGCAAAATACAGATGAAGCTTTTATTGGGCGGGTTAATGGGATATTAAACCCGATGTTTATGGGAACAATGGTCATTACCATGAGTGCGAGCGGCTGGCTGAAAAAAACCTTTTCGCTTGTCACGATGTATGAAGCCTCTGCCTTCCTTTTTATCGTGGGGGTTATAATTCTAGTTCCTCTTTTCAAACGATCCCTCCCAATTTTGAAAAAAAGCGAAGAAGCTTAATGAAGTACAGCAAGGCTGCTCTTTACATAGGGCAGCCTTTTTTGTGCATAAACTGTCATAGAATCCTATATTAAAAAGGGATGATATCGATTACAATATTGATGTGTATTTTCCTTTTTCAAAGGATCACTAAATTCAAGTATAAAGATAAGGCGCTATTCAGTGGAATAGTGCTTTTTTTGATGATAGGGGCATTTGAGCGCCAAGGCAGTAAAAAAAATCGTAGTGGCTCACTACGATTTTTTAATAACTGTCCCTGTCGACTACTAATGGCAAAGTAATTTTTACTCGTGTTCCTTCATTGGGTACACTTTTAATAAAAATGTTCCCGCCATAGGAGTCGATTATTCGTTTGCAGACGGTTAGACCTAGGCCAGAACCATCTTTCTTTAATGTGAAGAATGGGTTAAATGCTTGGTTTATTTGATCTAGCTGCATCCCAACTCCATTATCCGATACGGTAATCAAACAATTATCTTTTAGCTTCTCTAGAGTAATAGAAAGTTTCCCTCCATAAGGCATAGCTTGCAAAGAGTTCTTGGTTAAGTTAAGAATAACTTGCTTGAGATGGTCTTTGACACAAGAAACAAGCAGACTTTCCTTGCAATAATGGATGGTTAACTCTACATTCATAAAATTGGCTTCGGAATGAATAATCGGCTCAATTTCAGCAACGATGTTATTAACATTATCAGTTTTTAGTGTGTGAGCAGTCGGTTTCCCTAGAACAAGCAATTCACTAACAATGACATTGATCCGATCGATTTCTGTTTGAATCACATCGAAATAGGATTGGGCCTTTTGATCGTGATATTCCTCGCTTAACAGTTTTATTAAGCCTTTTATACCGGTTAATGGATTCCGTATTTCATGGGCTGTACTTGCCGCAAGCTTCCCGATTAATTCTAACTTATGATGTTCCGTTTGGGCCTGTTCCCTTTTTACTTTCTTTTTTAAAAGAAAATATTGTGCCCATAAAAAGACGATATTTGAAATGGTTAGAAAGATGATCATATATTTTAAAAATGGTTTCCAAAAAGCTAGCCGATTCCCAGATTGGACTAGGACTGAAATCGTCCACGGTACATTGGCCATTTTCATGCTGTATTTTATCGCGTTTTCTTCAGGGATGGAGCCTGCTTTAAATAATACTTTGTTAGAATCATCCATGACGATGACCATTTCATCTGTAACCAGGTTTTTTATGGCTTCTTCAATTTTGTCCATACGCAAACTGGCAACAAGAACACCCTGAATTTTTCCATGGTCGACAATGGGAGTGGCAATGGTGATGACATGCCTGCCAGTGACTCGGCCGATGTGTACGTCAGAAAAACTTGTTTTCTCTGTCTTTATGGCACGCTGAAAATAAGGTCGATCGCTCACATTTATATTTTTAGAATTTGTATTCGTGCTGATTAGTAAGTCACCATTACTGTTAGTCCAAAAGAAACCGGAAAGACGAGGATCTTTTCCTGTTGTTTCTCGAAGTAACGTTTCTAAATTTTCTAAGCTGGTATTCTGAAACTTAAGCGAAGAAGCGAGCATCTCTAATCTGCCAACCGTTTCGTTAAAGAAATTTTCAATATTCATTGTGTGAAAGTTAGCATAATCTTCGGCTTTATTTTTATTTTGATCTTCCAATACTTTTACCCGGTGTTGTGCTAAGACCGAACTGATTGCGACTGTGGGGATCAAAGTGAGTAGTAGATAGATTAAAAATTTATTCTTCAGGATTGATGAAAGCACTCTAACTGCAACCAAGTTGAATCTACTCCTCAAAAATTTGTTTATCATTATTCTACTATTTTTTTTAGCAATGGAATATACCTTGCGTTGTTTATTTTTGGGAATTTTATTCAACTTCCTTTATTTTAAGGTGTTGTTCCTTTATCCTATTCCGTTTTATTAATTACTCCAAGAAGTGCAATGACAAGCCAACTGTATGGGCCCACCTTCCATTAACTTCTATAGTTACACTATCATTAAAAAAATTTGAAACTTTTTTGTGTACTCTCTTCTCTAATTAGTGAAAGGAGGTTAGAAATTGAAGGAAATAAAACTGATAAAAAAAGCGATAAAGGGCAATAAGAAGGCCTTTGAAGAGTTGTTAATCTTACATAGCGATCAATTGTATCGGACCGCGTACCTCTACGTTGGGAATCGTGAAGATGCGCTAGATGTTGTTCAAGAAACCGCCTATAAAGCATTTTTAGCAGTAGGACAATTACGAGAGGAAAGATATTTTTTAACTTGGTTAACCAAAATAATTATCCACTGCGCCTATGATGTCTTGAAAAAGAAAAAGAAAGAAATACCAGTAGAGGATTTTATTGAAATGTTACCAGTGAAAGAGGAGAGACGTGATGAGGCCTTAGATTTAGCAGAAGCCATCGACAGATTAAATGAGCATTATAGGAATGCGGTGATTCTATTTTACTATCAGGATTTGCCGATAAGCGAAGTGGCCAAAGTGATGAATATCCCGGAGAATACCGTGAAGACGTATCTTTATCGCGGGAAAAATCAATTGAAAAAACGATTAGGAGGTGTCAGTTACAATGGAGAAAAACCTTTTTTCTAAGGAATATGAAAAGATTGAAGTGCCAAAAGAGGATGTAGTAAGGGCCATTAAAATGGGTGTGAGACAAGCTGATTTAGCTAAAAACCCTCGGAAAAAACGGGTCTTTGTTTTTTCGGCAGCCGCCGCAGCCGCAATCCTTATTTCTTCCGGGTTTATTTTTCCTTCCATGTCAAAAGTAATGGCAGAGATGCCGCTGGTGGGGTGGTTTTATAGAGACTTAGTAGGCGAACAATTAGCTTCGCAAAAATTAATTACCCAATTAAAAGAAACTGCTAGCTATAAAGGGATAGATGTAGCGATTAAGAGTGCTTATTTTGATGGGGCTGTTATTGGGGTTACTTTTGATGTGAAAGGGAACGTAAAAGCGGATGAGGATGGAGGGTTAGCTGCTTTTTACGAGATATTTGATGGGGACAAACGGATTGAAGAAACCAAAGAAATCGTCCATTTGGAGCGTGTTGAGAACGGGTTTACCGGGCATATCCAACTGAGTTATCCAAAATCAGCATTACCTACAGATACAACATTTCCATTAGAATTTAAAAGTATAGGTCAAAAAAAGGGTTCTTGGAGATTTAATGTTCCAATCAAGCAATTACCCTATGAAACTGTACTCATTAATAAAGATAGTGTAAAAGATGATTTTAAGGTACAGATTGATTCTGTTATTTATGGAAAGTCCTCAACTGCAATTAATTATACTGCAACCCTTCCAAGTGAAGGGAATCATGATGATGTCAGGATTGAACTCTATGATGACAAAGGAAATCCAATTCATCTAACAACGGACATGGGGCTTGAAAAGAAAAAGGCCGGGGATTCAATCCTAGTAAAAGGGAGGACGAATATATTACAGCCGTTAAAGGGCAAAACGAGTTTTGTGGAAATTCGTCCGCAAGTAGCCATTTCGGAGCCCTTTCAATTTGTTTCATTAGATAAGGAAATCCCTGTTAAAGTGAAGTCGGACAGACAAAATCTTTCAGTATTGTTGGAAAAAATCACTCTAAAAGACAAAACCTTCACTATAGATTTTCAAGTGAAAAATGACGATAAAAGAGATAGAGAATTTATGTTCTTTCATGATTTTGCTCGAAATGATGTGACACTTGTGAAGGAATCAAGAAAAGAAATATATGAAAAGCCAATGAAACATACGATTAAAACACTAGATAAGCAAAAATTACGCTTCAGGAGTACTTTTGATATTAGTAATTTAGGGGAGTTTCACCCAGATAAATACATGGTTAGAGTCAATTTGGGGTCACTTGCGATGAATATGCCGCTAGAATTAGCCCCCGTGAAAATTGAAGTAGACTAATCTTTAAGTACTAAATAAAAAG
>NZ_JBALOS010000244.1:0-2400 GCF_036962765.1 Neobacillus drentensis | reverse complement strand
GGATTTGTCGACAGTCTGAGGCTCAGTCATAATAAGACTGAGCCCATTTTACCTAGATTTATTTTAATCTGAAACAGTTGAAAACAACAACCATGGGAACGTCTTTCACAAAAAATATCTCTTTTATTGAAAACTGTGTAAGACTCCCTCATAACTTATCTTAGTATCTCTCCGGTGACAGATATATTTTTATCAATAAGACTATTCAACATCTGTAGGTGAAGATAGTTTATCTTCATATTTGTCTACAAAAAGGTAGCCACTGCTATTAACCACAGCATAGTAAATTTCTTCTATTCGTAAATTTCTTCTTTTGAATTCATCTTCAATCCACTCACGGTTATAGATGCCAGTAGCGTTCTTTTGGATAATTTTCCCGTCCATAATTAATTCAATCGGCAACGACTCCGATGAATTGGGCAAATTTATATCTTTTTTTATTACATTTTGAAACGGTATCTTTTTTAGAATGGATAATTCCCCGTTCACTTCTAGTAATGCGTATTCCACTTCAAATATATTAAAGATATTCTTTTCCCTCAAAAGCTGATTAAGGTCGTCAATCGAGAACTTTATCTTTTTCATATTCTTGTCCAGTAGTTTTCCTTTTTCTATTAGCACGGTAGGCCTACCAGATAACCATTTTCTAAAATTTCGACTCCTAGAAGATAACAGCATGAAGAAATAAAACAATAAAACTAATACAAAAAAAGAAATTAGCATTTCTTTGAACTTTAAATTCGTATCAAACCCCATGTTAGCTATAAAGGAACCAATCGTAATGGATAAGGCAAAGCTATAGTGGTTTTTATGAGAGTTAATGTGCTTTCCAATAGCCAGAGTAACGAGTATTAAAAGCATAAAGCTGACAACTGTTCTCAGAATTGGTATAAGTGTATCTTCCATTTAAATCTCCTGTTTACTTATATTGTTATTAACCATCTTGTCTTTAAAAGACACTGGTTTCTCTCGATCAAAATCCATTTAGAATACTTGTTCAAATCATAAAATAACCCCTTTTAATTAATTCTTTCCAATTAGCTATTTTATTTATCCATCTATTTCAGATTCCATTAGGCTTCAATTATAATGAAAAAAATATTAACTATATTGATTTTAATATTCATACAAAAACTTTGGGAAATCCAACTAAAATGGGTTTCCCTGTTTTTTACCTGAATCCATCCCTTTTCCTCATAACAATGGCGAACAAACGAACCAATTGTGCGTACCATATGTTTATTGTAGGATGGGCAAGCTCCATTTCCACAGCCATATAACTTATCCAGCCACAAAAAATTTCATAGTCAGTTCCTCTTGTTATTGTTTGACCCCATGGAGACTAGTCTCCATGGGGTCAAATTGGCAGCTTATTTTTATTCTGATTGTACTATTTTTCAACTAAAATAATATCATCAAAGTAGATAAATTCTCCTCCGCCTTCTTTACTGTCATTTTGTTCCAAGTACAAGGTGATATATTCACCCGCAAATTCTGACAAGTCAAAGTCCAATTCATGCCATGTATCATCATTTGCTAAAGTCCAAGGCTGTAAGATTTTTTCACCGTGCCGGCTTACTACCCGAATACGGACCAGTGCATCTCCACCACCTTGTGCATCACGATATTTCAAGTTTAAGTCAAATGACTGGTTTTTCGGAAGTTTTAAACTACGATAAATCCAAGAATTTGGGGCAGCATTGGGTGAACCACCATCAGAACCATCTAAAACAACAGAACCGCCGCCATTTCCAGTTGTATCAAAATCTTTTGTCCATTTTATATTATCCCAGCCCTGTCCAGAAGTAGCACTGCCAAATCCGTCTAAGCCGTTATCAAAGTGAGCTGTAAAACCATTGCTTTCTGTCGCTGAATCGACATCAACCTTTACAACACATTCTGCTTTAAAAGAACCGATGGAAGCTGTAATCGTTGCTTCTCCATCATATTTTGCTGTGACGAGTCCATTTTCATCCACATCAGCTATATTGGTATTACTGGAGTTCCAAGTTACTACATCCGTCGTATCTGCAGGAGATACAGTTGCATTTAATTGCAAAGTCACATCATTGGGAACTGTAAGAAAGGCACTTTCATGATCCAGGGAAATACCAGTCGCTGGATTTGTTTGAACAGTTACTACACAAGATGCTTCATAACCATCGATAGTTGCTTTGATAGTAGCGGTTCCTTCTGCTTTACCAGTTACTACACCTTTAGAATTTACAACTGCTACATCTGTATTATCAGAACTCCAAGTGATTGAATTTGTAAAATTTGCAGGTTCTACTGTTGCATTCAGCTGTAATTTTCTGCCTACATATACGAGTGAATTTGATTCCATCGTTATATTAGTTGCAGTTACAGTTGGAGCAATTGGATTTGGTATATCTGCTTTAT
>NZ_JBALOS010000243.1:0-7907 GCF_036962765.1 Neobacillus drentensis | reverse complement strand
CGAGAGGGTTGTCTTTTTTTATGGAAAAAAATTGTTTTGGGGTATAGAGGAGATGGTGAAATGGGATATTTTCCTCATTTTGTTAAATTGAATCTACTCTTTGTATAATTACCCCTAAGTTTTGTATATATAGTTCCGTATTTCGGTGTAATCGCACTCTATTTTGTAAAATTTGTAGCCTCTTTGGTTTTATTCTGCTTTCTTCAAGTCGTTTTTAGGCTTCATTAAAACAAAACTGTCTATTACGATTGGTCCCTCATCACTTCCTCCAACGATACTTTTTAACTAATCCGAGGTTTCACATTGGCGAGATTTGGAGAAAATCATTAGTAGTGAATCGTTGCATCTACATAAAAAATTCAGTATAATTTAGTCAAATATAGTCAAAGTCAGAGAATGGGGGGTGGGAAGATGCGAAATATCTCTGATATTATTGAACATTATCTCAAACAAGTATTGGAATTAAGTGAAAAAGACCTTGTTGAAATTAAACGAAGTGAAATCGCAGACAAATTTCAATGCGTACCCTCACAGATAAATTATGTCATTAACACCCGTTTTACGATTGAAAGAGGATATATTGTAGAGAGTAAACGGGGCGGCGGTGGGTATATAAGGATCATGAAGGTCCAATCTCATGACTTAGCTCATTTAATTGATCAATCGCTCGCACTTATTCAAAATTGGATTAGTCAAACAAGTGCTGAGGATGTCATATTCAGACTCGTTCAAGAAGAAATTGTCTCACAGCGGGAAGCGAAAATTATGTTAAGTGTAATTGATCGTTCCGTTCTTTATATTGATCTTCCATACCGAGATGAATTAAGAGCAAGAATGCTAAAAGCCATGTTAACATCTTTAAAATATAAATAAATTTGTTCACTGAGAGGTGAAAAGTATGATCTGCCAGGAATGCAACCAAAGACCTGCAGCCCTTCATTTTACGAAAATCATAAACGGTGAAAAGACGGAAGTTCATCTTTGTGAAAAGTGTGCTCAGGAAAAGGGCGAAATGTTTATTTTTAATGGGGAATCAGGATTCGCTTTTAATAATTTATTAGCAGGATTACTTAATATTGACCCTACCTTTCAAAAGCAAAGCCAAAGTCCGTTTCATCAGGAGGAGATTCTTCATTGCGACGTTTGCTCGATGACTTTTCCTCAGTTTTTAAAAGTCGGCCGCTTTGGATGTTCTCATTGTTATGAAGCATTTAAAGAGCAACTGAATCCCGTCTTAAGGCGGCTTCATAGTGGCAACTGGACACATAATGGGAAAATACCCAAGAGAATTGGCGGCAGCATCCATCTGCGCAAGCAAATAGAAGAATTAAAAAATATGCTAAAAGAATCGATTGCTAATGAAGAATTTGAAAAGGCAGCTGAGATTCGTGATGAAATACGTCAGTTGGAGAAGAAATTAGCTGCTAGCCAAGAGGGAGGGGAATAAGGTGTCGCTTGAACGGTTTTTAAATCAAGCTGTCAGCTCTTGGATGAGCGCGGAAGGACCTGATTCAGATATTGTCCTCAGCTCTCGAATACGTTTGGCTCGAAACTTTGATGCTTATAAATTTCCTACGCTTTTTTCACATGACGAAGCAAAAATGATTATTGAAAAAATGGAGGAAATCATAGGGCAGTCTTTCGTTGAAAAGTTTGGCCAAATGGAATTGTTGAAAATTGATGAGCTTCAGCCTCTGCAAAAAAGGGTATTTGTAGAAAAACATCTAATTAGCCCAAATCTGGCAGAGGATTCACCATATGGGGCGGTTCTATTAACCGAAAATGAAGAAGTTAGTATTATGATAAATGAAGAGGATCATATCCGTATTCAATGTTTGTTTCCAGGCCTGCAATTATCGGAAGCCTTAGATGCTGCAAATGAAATTGATGATTGGCTAGAGAGTAATATTCAATACGCATTTGATGAAAAACATGGTTATTTAACCAGTTGTCCGACTAACGTGGGAACAGGACTTCGTGCTTCTGTCATGATGCATTTGCCAGGGTTAATATTAACGCAGCAAATCAATCGTATTATTCCAGCAATTAATCAATTAGGTCTAGTTGTTAGAGGAATTTATGGTGAAGGCAGCGAAGCTTTAGGTAATATATTTCAAATTTCTAACCAAATTACCCTTGGTAAATCGGAAGAAGACATTTGCCGGGATCTGAAGGGGGTTGTTAGCCAGTTAATTTCACAAGAAAGGTCGGCACGTGAAGCATTACGGAAAACTTCGAACATACAATTAGAAGACAGGGTGTTCCGATCACTAGGTGTGTTATCTAATAGCCGAATTATTGAAACGAAGGAAGCAGCAAGGTGTTTATCTGATGTTCGGCTTGGAATAGATATGGGTTATATTGAAAATATGCCTAAGACGATATTAAATGAATTAATGATCTTGACCCAGCCAGGTTTCTTGCAGCAATACGCTGGGGGTTCATTAAGACCGCATGAAAGAGATATCCGACGGGCAGCATTAATTAGGGAACGAATAAAAATGGAGCAAGAAAAATAGGTGAGGAGGAAGAGAATATGATGTTCGGCCGTTTTACTGAAAGAGCGCAAAAAGTTCTAGCATTAGCACAAGAGGAAGCGATTCGTCTTGGACATAACAATATTGGAACAGAGCACATTTTATTAGGATTAACCCGTGAAGGAGAAGGGATTGCAGCAAAGGCTCTTTATGGGCTTGGCTTAGGTTCTGAAAAAATCCAAAAAGAAGTAGAAAACTTAATTGGCAAAGGACAGGAAGCTTCTCAAACCATTCACTATACTCCAAGAGCTAAAAAAGTCATTGAATTATCGATGGATGAGGCACGCAAATTAGGACATTCCTATGTAGGCACCGAGCATATTCTCCTTGGCTTAATCCGTGAGGGGGAAGGGGTTGCCGCACGGGTCCTTAACAATCTAGGTGTAAGTTTAAATAAGGCAAGGCAGCAAGTCCTTCAACTGTTAGGAAGCAATGAGTCTGGCGGGCATCAAGGCGGGGCATCTGCCAGTGCCAACACACCAACACTAGATAGCCTTGCAAGGGATTTAACCTCAATTGCCCGTGAAGGAAGCCTTGATCCTGTGATTGGACGCGGCAAGGAAATTCAACGTGTCATTGAAGTACTAAGCCGTCGAACAAAAAATAACCCAGTATTAATCGGTGAGCCGGGTGTTGGAAAAACAGCAATCGCCGAAGGTCTTGCCCAACAAATTGTTAATAACGAAGTACCTGAAATTCTTCGTGATAAACGCGTGATGACTCTCGATATGGGGACAGTCGTAGCTGGAACGAAATATCGAGGCGAATTTGAGGATCGTTTGAAAAAAGTAATGGATGAAATTCGCCAAGCAGGCAATATTATTCTATTCATTGATGAGCTGCATACATTA
Source organism: Neobacillus drentensis (assembly GCF_036962765.1). Taxonomy (GTDB): domain Bacteria; phylum Bacillota; class Bacilli; order Bacillales; family Cytobacillaceae; genus Neobacillus; species Neobacillus drentensis_C. The sequence continues at coordinate 4,519 of NZ_JBALOS010000243.1, read as the reverse complement.
ATTGGCGCTGGTGGTGCGGAAGGGGCCATTGATGCTTCTAACATCTTAAAGCCATCTCTTGCGCGCGGCGAACTCCAATGTATTGGTGCAACGACTCTTGATGAATATCGTAAATACATTGAAAAAGATGCAGCGCTTGAACGTCGATTCCAGCCAATTCGTGTCGATGAGCCAACGATGGATGAATCGATTCAGATTTTAGAAGGGCTGCGCGACCGTTACGAGGCGCATCACCGTGTATCGATTACAGATGAAGCCATTCAAGCAGCTGTAAAACTGTCTGACCGCTATATCTCCGATCGCTTCCTGCCTGATAAAGCGATTGATTTAATCGATGAAGCCGGTTCTAAGGTACGTCTACGTTCCTTTACCACTCCGCCTAATTTAAAAGAATTAGAAGTGAAACTTGAAGAAGTTCGCAAGGAAAAAGATTCAGCTGTTCAGAGTCAAGAATTTGAAAAGGCCGCATCCTTAAGGGATACAGAACAGCGTTTACGTGAACAACTTGAGGAAACGAAGAAGAATTGGAAAGAAAAGCAAGGGAAAGAAAATAATGAAGTGACAGTCGAAGATATTGCAAGTGTTGTTTCAAGCTGGACTGGAGTTCCTGTTTCCAAGTTGGCACAAACAGAGATGGCAAAATTGCTAAATTTAGAGGAAGTTCTTCATTCTCGCGTCATTGGTCAGGAAGAGGCGGTTAAAGCAGTTTCTAAAGCCGTCCGTCGTGCTCGGGCAGGATTAAAGGATCCAAAACGTCCAATTGGTTCCTTCGTCTTCCTTGGACCTACAGGTGTGGGTAAAACGGAATTAGCACGTGCCCTTGCTGAAGCTATGTTTGGTGATGAGGATGCCATGATTCGGATTGATATGTCCGAGTATATGGAGAAACACTCGACCTCTCGTCTGGTTGGTTCACCGCCAGGATATGTCGGTTATGAGGAAGGCGGCCAATTAACAGAGAAGGTTCGCAGAAAGCCTTATTCTGTTGTTTTACTAGACGAAATTGAAAAGGCGCATCCTGATGTATTCAATATCCTGCTCCAGGTCCTTGAGGATGGCCGATTAACGGATTCTAAAGGTAGAACGGTTGATTTCCGTAACACAGTCCTCATTATGACATCCAATGTGGGTGCTGAAGCACTAAAACGGAACAAATATGTAGGCTTTAATATTCAAGATGGCGAACAAGATTATAAAGATATGAAGGGTAAAGTGATGGGAGAATTAAAGAAGGCATTCCGTCCGGAATTCCTGAACCGTATCGATGAGATCATTGTTTTCCACGCGTTAGAGCGAAAGCATCTTGAAGAAATTGTAACTTTATTATCAGAGCAGTTAGTTAAACGCTTAAAAGAGCAAAATATTTCTTTAGAACTAACAATTGCCGCGAAGGAGAAAATTTCTCAGGAAGGTTATGACCCTGAGTATGGTGCACGACCTTTACGCCGTGCTATTCAGAAGCATATTGAAGACAGACTTTCTGAAGAATTATTAAAAGGAACATTATTAACAGGGCAGCATGCTATCATTGATGTTGATAATGGAGAATTTATTGTTCGAATGGCTGAGAAAACAAGTTTAGTAAAATAGAACTAGGTCGTAATACCAATGGAGAGGTACACGTAAATAAAGTTAAATCGTGTACCTCTTTTTCTATCGTTTTTTTCAAATGAAAAAATAAAATAGGTGTGGTACCCTTTATATAGTTAGCAAAATCTGGCTCCAGCGCCCAGCGTATTTCGCTATACGGTGCTTGCGCCTTTTGTTCTTTTTATTGTTGCATGAGAGGATCGAAGGATAATGGCAAAGCGTAAGACGAAGTTTATGTGTCAAGATTGCGGATATGAATCGCCAAAGTGGATGGGAAAATGCCCTGGCTGTGGTGAGTGGAATAAAATGGTTGAGGAAGTTGAAGTAACGGGTGCAACAAGGAGAGGTGCATTTGCACATTCTCAAACGGGAACAGGAATTTTAGCAAAGCCTATGCCCATTAATTCGATCGTAATGGAAAATGAACCACGAATTCTAACCGATTTGAACGAATTAAATCGGGTTCTTGGCGGCGGTGTCGTAAAGGGGTCGTTAGTACTAATTGGCGGTGACCCTGGAATCGGTAAGTCCACGCTTCTTTTACAGGTTTCATCCCAACTCGCAAACAAAGGAAATAAGGTTTTATACATATCTGGTGAGGAGTCGTTACGGCAAACCAAGCTTCGCGCGGAACGATTAGGTATATCTTCTGAAAATCTACTCGTATACTCTGAAACGAATCTTGAAGAAATTAACCGTAACATCGATCAAACGAATCCAAGTTTTGTTATCATTGATTCTATTCAGACGGTCTTTCACCCAGATGTAACCAGTGCACCAGGGAGTGTTTCACAGGTTCGCGAGTGTACCTCAGAATTAATGAGAATTGGGAAGACCAAAGGGATAGCGATCTTTATTGTTGGTCACGTAACAAAAGAAGGGTCAATTGCTGGTCCAAGGCTGCTAGAGCATATGGTCGATACCGTTCTTTATTTCGAAGGAGAGAGACACCATACCTATCGGATCCTACGGGCAGTTAAAAACCGTTTTGGTTCCACTAATGAAATGGGCATTTTTGAAATGAAAGAATTTGGCCTTGAAGAAGTGGCCAATCCCTCTGAAATATTCTTAGAAGAGCGTTCACGGGGGGCAGCCGGCTCAACAGTGGTGGCGTCAATGGAAGGGACAAGACCCGTCCTCGTGGAAATTCAAGCGTTAATTTCCCCTACTAGTTTTGGTAACCCTAGAAGAATGGCGACAGGAATTGATCATAACCGCGTTCCGCTGTTAATGGCAGTTTTGGAAAAGAGGGTTGGGATGCTCCTCCAAAACCAGGATGCATACTTAAAAGTTGCTGGGGGCGTAAAGCTGGATGAGCCAGCGATTGATTTAGCCGTAGCGGTGAGTATTGCCTCTAGTTTTAGAGATAAACCGACAAGGCCGACCGATTGTATAATCGGTGAAGTCGGATTAACCGGTGAAGTAAGAAGGGTGTCAAGGATAGAGCAGCGTGTCCAAGAAGCCGCAAAGCTTGGCTTTGAGCGAGTGATTCTACCCGCTAATAACCTTGGCGGCTGGAAGGGACCAACAGGTGTTGAACTAATTGGTGTTTCGAATGTGAGCGAAGCATTAAAAGCAACGTTGGGAGGGTAGCAGATGGAGAGTAAAAAGCTTGGTGAAAATACCGTAAGTGAAGTATTACAGTTCCTTGCACCTGGTACACCCATTCGGGAGGGAATCGATAATGTTCTTCGTGCCAACACAGGGGGACTTATTGTCATTGGTTTTAACGAAAAAGTAAAAAGTATTGTGGATGGCGGCTTTGAAATTAATTGTCCTTTTTCGCCAAGCTTTTTATATGAATTGGCCAAAATGGACGGGGCCATCATCCTAAATGAATTAGGGAATAAAATTCTGTTTGCAAATGCCCAGCTGGCCCCTCACTCCGATATCCCCTCTACCGAAACAGGAATGCGGCACCGCACAGCAGAAAGAACGGCAAAACAAACAAAAGCCCTAGTGATTGCGATCTCGCAAAGGAGAAATGTCATCACCTTGTACCAAGGGAATTTCCGCTATGCCTTAAAAGATATTGCGGTTATTTTAACCAAGGCCAATCAAGCAATACAGACGCTTGAAAAGTATAAGACCGTCCTCGAACAAAGTATTACTAATTTGAGTATTTTAGAGTTTGAAGAATCTGTCACCTATAACGACTTTTTACTGGTTCTCCACCGCTTTGAAATGGTGTTAAAGATCAAAAATGAGCTGCTAACCTATTTACATGAATTAGGAACCGAAGGCCGTCTCATTCGTTTACAGCTGAATGAAATCTTAACCGACCTAGAAGAGGAGACCATGCTCATTATTAAAGATTATGCCTTTGATCGGGACGTCAAGGCAAAAGATGTACTCGCGCGAATGCAGTCGATGACGACTAATGGAACAATTGAGGATGTGGTGTTATTAAAATTAATGGGGTATATTGGCTATGTTCATCTCGATGAGAATAAAAGTCCACGCGGCTACCGAATTCTTAATAAAATTCCAAGACTCCCAACGATTATCATTGAAAATCTAATTAGCTGTTTTGGTGAGCTTTCAAAAATCATTTCGGCATCTGTGGAAGAGCTCGATGATGTCGAAGGAATCGGGGAAGTTCGTGCTAAAAAGATTAAGGAAGGCTTTAAATTAATTAAAGAACGCTTATACACCGACCGTCATCTTTAAAAGTAATGAAAAGGAATAGTAAAAAAAATCCAATTATTTGACATGGAAATTTTCCAGTGCTACCCTATGGGGAGCAATCTTATCTATAAAATTTACAGCAACTGTCATTTAAAACGAACCTCTAAGGGAAAAATAATCAGTAAATTAAGGTTTCATTTTTATGAATATGTTTATAATGAGTAGAGGAGGTGAAGGAATGTTAAAACGTATTGTGCAGGCTTGCTTCCTCATTATGGGTGGTACGCTTGGAATTTTGTTA
>NZ_JBALOS010000242.1:33554-39646 GCF_036962765.1 Neobacillus drentensis | reverse complement strand
TTATATCCCTGTTTTTATTTGATATTTCCGATTTTTCTAAATTTTCAATCTTGGCACGGAAATTGCAAATATGTAGGGTAAGAATCATAGCCTTGACAAAATGGAGGTTCACAATGGAAAGAATGTATATCAATGGTGAATGGGTAACATCCGTTTCAGGGGAGTTTTTTTCAACGTACAATCCTGCCAATCAAGAAGTGATCGGCACAGTTCCCAGAGGCGGAAAGGAAGATGTCGATCTGGCGGTTGCAGCAGCGAAAAAGGTTTTTGAAACAAACGAATGGCAAACATTAAAACCTAGTATAAGAGGAAATGCCCTTTATGAAGTAGCACGAAGAATACGAGAAAGATCCGAAGAACTGGCATTGATTGAGACCTTAGACACAGGGAAGCCTCTTGCCCAGGGGAGAAGCGATGTAGAAAGCAGTGCACGCTATTTTGAGTATTATGCAGGTGTTGCAGATAAAATGTTTGGGGAAACAATCCCGGTAGCGCCAAATGTTATTGACTACACGGTACGCGAACCAATGGGGGTTTGTGCGCAAATTATCCCTTGGAACTACCCCCTTCAGATCACATCAAGGGGTGTGGCAGCTGCCATAGCGGTTGGAAATACTGTGGTTGTAAAACCTGCCGAAGATACGCCTCTGTCAGCATTAAAGTTGGCAGAAATATTTTCAGAGATAGAAGTCCTTAAAGATGTTCTTCAAGTTGTAACAGGTTATGGGCCTGAAGCAGGTGCAGCACTGGTGAATCACCCGGATGTTAATCATATCACTTTTACGGGTTCCGTTGGCACCGGTACAAGCGTGATGATCTCTGCGGCACAAAATATTGTTCCTGTCACACTCGAGCTGGGAGGGAAGTCACCACATATTGTATTTCCGGACTGTGATATCGAAGAAACGGTGACATGGGTGACTCGTTCGATAATTCAGAATGCAGGTCAAACCTGTTCAGCCGGTTCCAGGCTGTTAGTTCACTCCAAAGTCAAAGAGGAAATAATCGAGAAGTTAACGGAGCGAATGAAAAACATTAAAATTGGTCCCGGTGTTAATGACTGCGAGCTAGGTCCAATTATTTCAAAAAGGCAGTTTGACAGAATACTAGCAATGGTTGAAAGAGCAAAAGACCAAGGTGCACGGGTCATTATTGGTGGAATGCAAGCAAAAGTAGAGGAGCCGGGTGAAGGTTATTATTTTGAACCAACCATTATTGATCACGTTTCTCCAGCCAGTGAAATGGCTCAAGAGGAAGTATTTGGACCGGTATTGACTGTATTTGAATTTTCAACCGAAGAAGAAGCGATTCAATTAGCAAATGGAACATCCTATGGTCTTGTTACCGGGATTTGGACAAATGATCTATCCCGGGCTCACAGAGTAGCGAGTAAAGTGAAAAGCGGTCAGGTCTTTATTAATGACTATGGTGCGGCCGGGGGCGTTGAACTTCCATTTGGGGGTTATAAAAAAAGTGGAATTGGCCGTGAAAAAGGAGTAGAAGCGCTACAAAATTATACGCAATTGAAAAATATCGCAATCAAAATAAAAAGTGCGGATGATAAGTAGTTTCGAAGAAATTTAAGTGAAAGGAGTGACAGATTTGCAACACTTTTCCATTGCTTTAATACCCGGGGACGGAATTGGCCCGGAAGTGATGAATGAGGCCATAAAGGTATTAAAAAAAGCGGAAGAAATACACGGCGGTATCACTTTTTCTTGTGAATCTTTTGATTGGGGGTGTGATTATTATCTTCAAAATGGAAGAATGATGCCCGAGAATGGGTTAGATCTATTAAAAGATTTTGATGTTATTCTCTTTGGGGCTGTTGGTGCAAAATCGGTACCGGATCATATATCCGTTTGGGAGCTAATCCTGCCCATTCGCCGTAAATTTCAGCAGTATGTGAATTTACGGCCGATTAAACTTCTTCAAGGGTTAGAAAGCCCGTTGCGGTATAAATCCCATAAAGACCTTGACTTTGTGGTTGTAAGGGAAAATACCGAGGGAGAGTATACCAATAGCGGCGGGCGCGTTCATGAGGGAACCCCCTATGAATTAGCTGTTCAAAATAATATTTTTACAAGATACGGTTCGGAAAGAATCGTAAACTATGCTTTTTCCTTGGCAGAAAAAAGGGCTAAGAAAAACCTGACAGTAGCAACAAAATCAAATGCGATTAACTTTACCATGCCTTTTTGGGACGAGATCGTAAAAGAAATAGGCAATGGCTATCCTGATGTAAGCACACAAATCTATCATATTGATGCACTAGCAGCTTATTTTATTTCAAGACCAGAGACAATGGATGTGGTTGTGGGTAGTAATTTGTTTGGTGATATATTAACAGATTTAGGCGCAGCCATCGTTGGAGGATTAGGAATGGCCCCATCTGGAAACATCAATCCGGAGCGCATCTACCCTTCTATGTTTGAACCGATTCATGGTTCCGCACCCGATATTGCTGGAAAAGGGATCGCCAATCCCATTGCCTCCATTTGGAGCCTTAGTCTCATGATGGATCATCTCGGACTTCCTGAGGTGGGGAAATTAATCCTTGATTCCATTGAAGGGGTCTTAATAGATGGAAAAATAATAACACCTGACCTTGGAGGTACTGCCAAAACCATTGAAATGGGCGATGCCATCGTTTCTAAAATGGTTCAATTAAGTCTCAGTCCAAAAATCTAACAATTACATTATTGGAGGTGTCCAATCTATGAGTATATTAAACGGAAAAACGGCCATTGTAACAGGAGCCGGCTCGGGAATGGGGAAAGCGATTGCTCAAGCTTTCGCTAAGGAAGGAGCGAATGTAACGTTTGCGGATTTAAATGTTGAATCGGCAAAAGCAGCCGCAAGCTCTACTGGCCTCACTCGAGTGCAAGCCATTCGAGCAGATGTAACGAATGATGCAGATGTTGCAAATCTTGTGCAACAAACAGTGGAAGCATATGACGGATTGGATATTGTCATTAACTGTGCTGGTGTTCCCCAATCCTTCACCGCGATTGAGGAATTAACCTTGGAACAATGGGATTTAATTATGAACGTGAATACAAAATCGATTTTTTTAACGTCTAAGTATGCTGTGCCGTTCATGAAGCAGCAAAAAAGCGGAAGCATTGTGAATATTGCTTCCATTGCCGGTATTAGAGCGAGACCCGGATTAAACGCGTATTGTGCCTCCAAAGGGGCAGCCATCATGCTGACCAAAGCATTAGCGATTGAGTTAGCTCCTTATAAAATTAGAGTCAATGCCATCAATCCCGGCCCTGCCGATACGCCGATGATTGGTAAATTCCTGGTAGGGGATGACGTGCAAAAGGAAGAGGGAATGAAAAAAATCTTTCAGGACAGCGTTCCATTAGGAACCTTAATTCAACCGGAAGATATTGCCCAGGGTGCACTTTACTTAGCCTCGGATCTGTCTAAGATTGTGACCGGAGAGGTTCTGAATATTGACGGTGGCCGCGGTATTTAAACGAGAGGAGCATTAAATGGAGCCGATTATTCGCTTAGAAAATGTATCGTTTTCCTACAAAATTAATGAAAAAACGAAAGTATCCGTTCTCAAAAATATTTCCTTTTCCGTCTTCCCTGGAGAATATGTCGCCATCATCGGCCACAATGGTTCAGGAAAATCTACCTTATCCAAGCACCTGAACGGGATTTTAACCCCGGATAATGGAGATGTCTGGGTTCACGGTCATAACACAAAGGACATTGAAAAGAAACGGGAAATTCGTCAAGCTGTCGGCACGGTCTTTCAGCATCCGGATAACCAAATTGTGGCTACCATCGTGGAGGAAGATGTCGCATTTGGACTGGAGAATATTGGTGTCCCAAGGGAAGAAATGAAAAAGAGAGTCGACGAAGCTTTACTTGTGGTCAAAATGTCCCAGTTCCGCCACAGGCCGCCGCATCACCTCTCCGGGGGACAGAAGCAAAGGGTGGCGATTGCCGGTGTGCTGGCGATGCAACCGGAGTGTATCGTTTTTGATGAAGCAACCAGTATGCTAGACAATTTTGGTCGAAAAGAAGTACTTCAAGTGATGAGAAAAATGAACAATATGGGGATGACGATGATTACCGTTACCCACCAAATGTCGGAAGCTGCGGAGGCTGACCGGATTATCGTCATTGAGGACGGGCAGATTGTCATGGACGGTCCGCCGCGTGAAATTTTTAAACATAAGCAAGAATTAGAGAACCTGCAATTAGAAGTCCCTGCTGTAAGCCAATTGGCCGAGGTAATTCACAGCCAATTTGCCGAATTTTCATCGGACATCATCCAAGAAAATGAGTTTATTGAGGAAGTGGAGAAATTCTCTAAAGAGGAGGTGGTATAAATGTCGGGCAGGCCGATTATCGAAATAGAAAATCTGTCCCATACGTATATGAAAGGGACCCCGATGGAGCATGTTGCCTTAAAAGGGGCTAACTTGTATGCAGAAGAAGGGGAATGCATTGCCATCATTGGCCATACCGGATCAGGAAAGTCGACCTTAATCCAGCACTTCAACGGGCTGATGCGTCCAGAATCTGGAAAAGTCATCATCGATGGGGAAGACTTATCAAAGAAAAAGGTGAATTTGAAAACACTTAGGCAAAAAGTGGGCCTTGTTTTTCAAAACCCGGAGGATCAGATTTTTGAAAAAATCATAGGCGATGATATTGCCTATGGGCCATTCAAATTAGGCCTTCCACTAAAGGAGGTGAGGGAGCGCGTTAAATGGGCGATGTCAGTTGTTGGCTTGGATTTTGAGGCAATGAAGGACAGACAGACCTTTGCGTTAAGCGGCGGACAGAAACGGAAGGTCGCCTTAGCAGGGATCCTTGCCTTAAAACCAAAGATTTTAGTTCTTGATGAACCGACAGCGGGTCTGGATCCTAGGTCTAGGAAGGAATTGCTTGATAAAATAAAACGGTTAAACAAGGAAGAAAAATTAACGGTCGTTTTTGTGTCACACAATATGGAGGAGGTCGCCATGTTAGCAGACCGTGTCTATGTGATGGCAGGTGGAACAGACGTGTTAACAGGCACCCCGCAAGAAATTTTTACGGATAAAGAAAAACTGCAGCGGCATCAAATCGGGACCCCCGAAACGGTAAAGGTTCTTTATCGATTAACCGATCTTGGATACCAAGTAAATACGGATGCCTTTTCAATCACGGAAGCAGCAGAGGAAATTATAAAGGTTCTTACCGGCAAGAAGGAGGGTTCGCGAAATGTCCAGCGAATTTGAAATATCCCGTAGTATTACAATCGGTCAATACGTACCAACAGCCTCATTTGTTCATCGATTAGACCCAAGAATAAAGCTTCTTGTTTTTGTCATTCTCGTGGTGGCGATCGCCCTTAATACGAGTTATCTCGGAAATGCGATTGGTTTAGTTTTATCTCTTTATTTATTCTGGGCATCTAAAATCCCAATCAGCTACGGGTTATCAGGTGTGAAACCAGCCATTCCCTTTATTATCATCTTAGCGATATTGCAGTTGCTTTTTCAAGGACAGCTCTTTTCAGATGGCAGAGTGTATGTGGATTATGGCTTTATCTTCATCACCAGTGAAAGCATTCGATTGGTGGTGGTTTCAGCTGTTCGATTTATTGAAATTATCTTCTTAAGCAGTGTTCTTACCTTATCTACTTCCACCACAGAATTAACACATTCCATACAAAGCTTACTGAGTCCGTTAAAGAAAATAAAGTTCCCGGTCCACGAAATCTCACTGATTACAACGATTGCGATTCGATTCGTTCCAACGTTCGCCATCGAGATGGAAAAAATGATGAAAGCACAAGCTTCAAGGGGAGCTGACTTTGGTAGCGGCGGCTGGTGGAGAATCATTCAAAGAACAAAAGAAACGTTTCCTATCATTATCCCTTTATTTAATATCGCCTTGTCAAGGGCCGAGGATTTGATTCTTGCAATGGAATCACGCTGCTATACACCAGGTGGCGATAGGAGTTCCTACTCCGTGTATAAAGCAATCGCGAAGGATTATCTTGTATTACTAGTTGGACTTTTATTCTCATTACTACTGCTTTTTTATCCGTTTCCTTTTTAATAAAGGCTATTTTCGCA
>NZ_JBALOS010000242.1:19710-33432 GCF_036962765.1 Neobacillus drentensis | reverse complement strand
CAAAGGACCCTTATTAATAGTCAAAAGCAACAAAGTTACGAAAAGGGCCTTAATAAAAAAACGAAAACAAAGGGGAGAATTTGAATGAAAAGATCATTAACGGTTCGGGATATTGTCATTGCTGGAGTGCTTGGGGCAGTAGCCATTTTATTGGGGGTCACAAGGCTGGGTTATATTCCTGTTCCAACAGCAGCAGGGAATGCGACCATTATGCACATTCCCGCGATTATCGGTGGAATTATGCAGGGGCCGATTGTCGGCTTAATTGTTGGCGCGATTTTTGGGATCTCTTCCTTCCTAAACGCAACGGTCCCACTCTTTAAGGATCCATTAGTTGCGATTTTACCTCGGCTTTTTATCGGTGTGGTGGCATGGCTTGTGTATGTTGGCCTCCGCCGCAAAAGTGAATACTTCGCAGTTGGTGCCGCTGCATTTATCGGAACATTGGCAAATACTGTACTTGTATTAACGATGGCTGTAGTCCGCCATTATTTAACCGCAGGAGTCGCCTGGACAGTCGGAATTACAAATGGAATTCCTGAAGCCATTGTTGGGACGATTGTGACGTTAGCGGTTGTATTAGCTTGGAAACAGATCGGCAAAACACAAAAATCAAAGATTTCTAAGGATCTATAAGGAATGAATAATCAAATTATCGATGTACCAGGAGTAAAAGTCGGCAATAAAGAAAATCAACAAGCATTGACTGGTTGTACAGCGATCCTTTTTGAAGGGGGTGCGGTTGCGGGAGTGGACGTAAGAGGGTCCGCTCCCGGAACACGGGAAACCGACCTTTTGAACCCGATTAATTTAGTCGATAAAGTGCATGCCATCTGTTTAAGCGGAGGAAGCGCATTTGGTTTGGATGCCGCTTCCGGCGTGATGCAGTTTTTAGAGGAAAACGATATTGGATTAGATGTGGGTGTGGCAAAGGTGCCAATTGTCCCTGCCGCTGTACTGTTCGACCTTCCATTCGGCAACCCAAAGGTCCGGCCTGATAAACAGATGGGTTATGAAGCAGCGAAAGCGGCCACATCTGAGAAGTTTGACACTGGAAATTATGGGGCCGGCTGTGGAGCTACTGTTGGTAAATTGGCCGGTCCAGGCTTTTGTATGAAGGGCGGTCTCGGTAGTGCATCGCTCCGCTTAGAAAATGGTGTGGTGATTGGTGCGATTGTAGCCGTCAATCCTGCCGGGGATGTCCGCGACTCTTCCACGGGAGAAATCTTGGCAGGTCCCTACCAGGAGGGAATTCTTGTTGATAGTATCAAGCTTCTTGAACAAAACTATCAACCTACTATTCCTGCTGGGTCGAATACAACCATCGGCGTCATTGCGGTCAATGCCGATTTAACAAAGGCGGAGGCAACGAAGGTAGCCCAAATGGCTCAGGACGGGTATGCTAGAACGATTTTTCCAGCACATACCATGTATGATGGTGACACCATTTTTGCTGTTGCTACAGGAGGGGAAAGAGTCCCTATTGATGTCATTGGCGGGCTGGCAGCAAAGGTCATGGAGAGGGCGATTATCAATGCGGTTAAATCCGCTGAAAGTATAGGCGGAATCATCGCTCACAAAGATTTACCTAAGTATCAATAAACGGAGGGGTTTAAGTGGCTGTATTTAATGATGTGGATGATAAAGAAGTTGTAAAGTTGACGCAAGATCTCGTTCGGATTCCAAGTGTATACCGTCCAAACGACCCTAACGGAAATGAAAGCAGAGCAGCGCAATATGTATATGATTACTTGAAGAGCTTAGGGCTTGAAGTATACATTGAAGAGGTCGTCAAGGGGCGGCCAAATGTCATTGGCATTCTTGATTCAGGCAGACCTGGGAAAACAATTCTTTTTGAAGGGCATACCGATGTGGTGACAGAAGGGGACTGGGATGCCTGGAGCTATGATCCCTTTGGGGCTGTTATTGAAGGCGGTAGAATGTTCGGCAGAGGGACGAACGATACAAAAGGAAATCTATCAGCTGCGATTGCAGCAGTCCATGCGATTAAAAGAAGTAACGTGAAGTGGAATGGGAAAATTATTTTGTGTGTCCCCTGTGATGAGGAAGGCATGATGATCGGCATCAAGCACTTCATCAAACGTGGATGGGCGCAAGGTGTGGACGGTGCCATCATCTGCGAACCAGAGGAAAACCAAATTTGTATCACGCAAAAAGGGGCGATGCGAGCCGTAATTCGAACGTACGGAAAAATGGCTCATGGTGCTATGCCGCTTTCCGGGATTAATCCCAATACGAGAATGGCGCAAATTATATGTGAACTAATGGCACTCGAGGACAAAGAGAAGCAGCGTCTCGGTCAACACCAATACTTAGGATTGCCAAGCATTACGCCGACGATTATTTTAGGACCCGAAAAAGGGGAGCCGCAAATCAATGTCATTCCTGACCATTGTTATAGTACCCTTGATATTCGTACGGTTCCTGGACAGGACCATGACCAGCTTCGTATGGAAATGGAGAATATTTTAGAGCGGCTGGGCTCCAAGGATCCGGATTTTAAGGCTACCTTAGAGGTGATTGAAAGCCGGCCATGGACAGAAACGAACTTGGACGATCCGATTGTCAAAGCTAGTTTGGAATCATTCCGCAATGTTGCGAGAAAAGAACCGATATATAATGGTGTACCTGGTGCAACAGACGGAACCTTCCTTCACCTGGCGGGCATTCCGATTGTCACGACAGGAGCGGGCGACCGTCATATCCCACATCAAATCAATGAATATATGGATCTAGCAGAATTAGTCGAAGCCTCGAGGATCTATGCACAGACTGCGATGTTGTTTTTGAATGAGTAATCGTTTGTTTCAAATGAATCGTGAATGTTGTAGTAGGCAGTTTGTTCCAATGAGATACGCCTGAGGTTTCACGGCACCCCAATTGTTAGACATGATCTAGCGATTGGAGGTGCAGTTTTCCTATGGCTAAATTTTCTGCAGAAGTAATAAAGAGTTTTGTTCATCCCTTTTTTGCATGGATTTAGCAAAGCAAATATGATAGTTAGTACATTCGACTTAAACTTTTTTATACCTATTAAATCAGTAGGCAGTATGTACTATTTATTAATTAATATAAATTTTCCTGGAAAAAAATGTTGAAACTGCCAAAATAGGAAGTTATAATTATCTTAAATTTCAGACGATTTAAAGTTTAGGAGAGTCAGATCAAATTTTTTTGGCCATTTAATTTCACCACTGGCGAAATTAAATGGATTTTATACAAAAAACTCTGGTAAACCATGCGGAAATTACAAGAGTTATTAACACCGTGGTAAAAATGGTGGATTTACGATTACTTTTGCCTAAACTTCTATTCACGATGGAAGATAGGCCAGAAGTTATCTAATCATATTTATTCAAAGGTATCGCCCAAAATATTACATCTAGACAAAATACCTAAGAAACGATTAAAGGAGGATGTCAATGAGAAAGGCGAGTTTTTGGAAGGTGCTGCTGTTTGTGGTGATCTCGGCGGTGCTGATGGTCGGATGTTCTAGTAAAGAAAGTGGCGGGGAAAAGAAAACAGTTAGTCAAACCGGCGATAAGGATTTAGTGATCGCTGTAAATGAAAACTTTATATCAATGGACCCTCATAATACAGGGGATACCAATTCTAACTCTGTCCAATCTGCTATGCTTGAAGGTTTATTAGGGTTTGATAAAGATGGGAAAATTACCAACCAACTAGCTGAAGAATACAGTGTGAGTGATAATGCCTTGGAATATAATTTCAAACTGCGTCAAGGTGTCAAGTTCCACGATGGGGAAGCATTTAATGCCGAGGCAGTGAAAGCAAACATTGAAAGAATTATGAATGATGATAGTCTGCGTTTAAACAGCCGTGGTTTTAATCTAATTTCGAACGTTGAAATCATTAGTGATGACGAAATTAAGATAACTTTAAAAGAAGCTTATGCAGGGATGTTAACGAGATTTGTCTCAGCAAAGATTCTAAGTCCTAAGCTTCTACAAGAAGGAAAAGACAAAATTGGGAAGAATCCGGTTGGTACTGGTCCTTTTAAATTTGTGGAATGGGTTCAGGGAGACCATCTCACTGTTGAGCGATTTGACGATTACTGGAATAAAAAAGATCGAGTAAAGACAATTACGTATAAATCGGTTCCTGAAAACGGCTCACGTGTAGCGATGTTAAAAACAGGTGAAGCACATGTTATCTATCCGCTGCCTAGCCAAAATTTGAAAGAACTTGAGAGCAATAAAGATATTGTCGTTGAAAAAATCCCTTCGACGATTGCACGCTATGTTTCTATTAATACGATGAAGGAACCTTTTGATGATCCACGTGTTCGTCAAGCGATGAACTATGCAGTAGATAAGTCAGCGTTTATCACTGTCGTCAATTCAGGATACGGGCTTCCGTTAGACTCCATTATTCCTAGTAAAACGCTTCACTATGCTAAGCAGGAAGCATATAAGCAAAATATCGAAAAAGCCATGCAATTACTAAAAGAAGCTGGTCTTGAAAAAGGCTTTAAAGCGGAAATTTGGGGAAATACCAATTCCGATACGATGAAAGGTATGCAATTCATCCAACAGCAATTAAAAGAAATAGGTATCGATGTAGAAATTAAATCAATGGAAGAAGGAACCTTGTCAGATGAGATTTATGGAGCGCAAACACCAGAGGATGCGAAGTTACAGATGTGGTATGTAAGCTGGTCAGCGTATCCATCTGATACGACCAATGCCACCAAACCGTTATTCTATAGTGGTTCTTTCCCTCCAAATGGAGCCAATACTGCCTACTATAAAAATGATCAAGTAGATCAATGGATTGATAAGGCAAACAAGACTGCGGATCAACAAAAACAAGCAGAAATCTACAGTCAGATTCAGTCAACTGTCTACAAGGATGCACCATGGATTTTCCTTGGTGTGGATGAAATCCTAACTGGTAAGAGAACCAATGTTGAAGGTGTCTATATTGAGCCAGGTGGTGGAATTAGTGTGACGGACGCAAATCTTAAGTAAGAAGGAGTATTCAATCGAAGAAAAGAAGCGGAGGGTTGTCCCGAAGCTTCTTTCCTTCTATATGAGTATCTCCTGCTATTTGCGCGATTCTCTTACTCTATGAAAAGGAGGATGTTACCTTTGTTATCAGGCGTCAACATTTTCTGGAAAGGGGTTATCAGCAGTGCTCCAATATATTATCAAACGAACCTTTGAAATGATTCCTATTCTTTTCATCGTTTCCATTTTAGTCTTCTTTTTTACCCACTTAATCCCTGGTGACCCAGCCCGTTTGGTCGCAGGCAAAGATGCTTCCATCCAAGAGGTAGCTGCCATTAGAGAGGAACTTGGTCTCGATAAGCCCATTTGGGAACAGTATATCACCTATATGGGGAATTTATTTCAAGGGGACCTGGGCTCTTCTCTAAAGACAGGCTTACCTGTTATGGATATGTTTGCCGATCGATTAATGCCTTCCATTTATTTAACTTTATCCAGTATGGTTTGGGCGTTAGTTCTCGGCTTGATTATCGGGACTTTATCTGCTGTTTTCAAAAATAAGTGGCAAGACTATCTTGGAATGGTTACAGCGGTTTCGGGTATATCCTTACCAGGCTTCTGGCTAGGGTTAATCCTCATTCAAATTTTCTCCGTGCAGCTTGGATGGTTTCCAACAGGTGGTGCAGAGGGCTGGAAAAGTTATGTGCTGCCTTCCTTAACACTGGGTGCAGGCATTATGTCGATGCTGGCCCGTTTTACCCGATCTTCCCTATTGGAAACACTAAAAGCCGACTTTATTCGGACAGGACGGGCAAAAGGACTGAAAGAGTCGGTGGTCATTCCAAAACACGCATTGCGGAATTCCTTGATTCCCGTCGTTACGATTGCAGGTTTGCAGTTTGGATTTTTATTGGGCGGGTCAGTGGTAGTAGAAACGGTATTCAGCTTTCCTGGGATGGGACGTCTATTGATTGATTCGATTGCCTTCAGGGATTACCCAGTCATTCAAGCAGAATTATTACTATTTTCTGTTGAATTTATCATCGTCAATTTAATCGTAGATATTTTATATAGTTATCTCAATCCGAAAATCCGTTATGTAGCATAGAGGAGGGCGGTCATGGAAGTATCTAAGGTAATCAACCACAATAACACAGTCATTCACGAAAAAAAATATTCCCCGCTAAAAGAATTTTGGAAAAATTGGAAACGTCAGAAAACCGCCTTCTGGGCCAGCTTTTTTATTCTATTATTGATCTTTATTGCCATTATTGGTCCTTACATAGCACCTTATGATCCGTATAAACCCGATTATAATACCGTGCTGCAAGGTCCCAGTCAGGAGCATATTGCTGGTACGGACGAATATGGGCGGGATATTTTTAGCCGATTGTTATACGGTGCCAGAATTTCGTTAAGTGTCAGCTTTCTGTCAGTCCTGTTAGGAGCTATTGGCGGGACGATTTTAGGATTAATCAGCGGTTATTTTGGCGGCTGGCTTGACCGACTGATTATGAGATCAAGTGACGTCATGTTTGCCTTCCCGGATATTCTGTTAGCTATTGCGATTGTTGCCATCCTGGGACCAGGATTAACAAATGTGGTCATCGCAGTTTCCGTATTCAGTATTCCGTCCTTTGCAAGATTGCTCAGAGGATCCACACTTGAGGCAAAAGAAACTGTCTTTGTGGAGGCGGCGAAATCCATGGGAGCCTCTCATTTTCGGATTATGTTTCAGCATATTTTACCTGAGACGCTTGGGAGTCTGATTGTTTTTGTATCGATGAGAATCGGAACAGCTATTTTGGCAGCATCGAGTTTAAGCTTCCTTGGTTTAGGGGCAAGTCCTGAAACACCTGATTGGGGAGCCATGCTAAGTCTCGGACGGGATTATTTAGGCACAGCTTCGCATGTCGTCATGATGCCAGGTATTGCCATATTTTTATCTGTGTTGGCTTTCAATATTGTCGGCGATGGATTGCGCGATGTGCTGGATCCTAAAACCAAGAATGAATAAGGAGTTTGAGTAGGATGGAAAAACTGCTGCAGATCGAAAAGCTCGAAACGGAATTTACGAAGGATAAACAAAAGGTCAAAATCTTGCATGGTGTGAACCTTCATATTAATAAAGGTGAGGTCCTTGGTCTTGTTGGTGAATCGGGAAGCGGGAAAAGTATTACCTCCCTATCCATTATGAAACTTTTTAAGGGAACAAGTGGTGAAATTAGCAGCGGCAAAATTCTATTTAATGGTCAGGATTTAACCGCTAAAACAGAAGCGGAAATGAGGAAGGTTCGAGGTAAACAAATGGCAATGATTTTCCAGGAGCCTATGACTTCCTTAAATCCTGTTATGAAAATGGGGGAGCAGCTGCTGGAGCCCATCCGTCTTCATTTAGGACTGGATGAGAAAAAGGCGAAAGAATATGCTATCTCTATTTTAAAAAAGGTAGGGATTCCAAGAGCGGAAGAAATTATGAAGGAATTTCCGCACCAGTTATCTGGAGGGATGCGACAAAGGATCATGATTGCTATCGCCATATCCTGTAACCCTCAGTTATTAATTGCTGATGAACCGACTACAGCATTAGACGTAACCATTCAAGCCCAGATATTGGATTTAATGAAACAGCTGCAGCAAAAAGAAAACATGTCTGTTCTCCTGATTACCCATGATTTAGGGGTAGTTGCCGAGATGTGCGATCGTGTCGTAGTGATGTATGCAGGAAAAGTAGTAGAAGTGGCAGATGTATACGCTTTGTTTGAAGATCCCAAACATCCTTATACAAAAGGATTGATCGGTTCTGTACCAAAGCTTGGTCAAAAAGTGGAGAAACTTGTTTCGATTAAGGGCAATGTTCCAAATCCAGCTAATTTGCCAAAAGGCTGCAAATTTGCCCCAAGGTGTAACGAAGTGATTCCAATCTGCTATAACGAAGAGCCTCCAGAAACGAGTTTTGAAAATGGACGTTCTTGCAGCTGTTGGCTGTATCAAGAGGAGAGGAGGGGCGTTAGTGTCTAATATTCTATTGAAAGTAGATGGGTTGAAGAAATCCTTTTTTATTCCTGATGGTATGTTTGGGAAAAAGAAAATGTTAAAAGCGGTCCATGACGTCTCCTTCATGATTCCCGAGGGAAAGACCTTCAGTCTGGTAGGCGAAAGCGGCTGTGGTAAGTCCACCACAGGAAGGCTGATTTCTCGTTTGATTGAACCAAGCGAAGGAGAAGTATGGATTGACGGGGAAGACGTTTCGAGAAAAAAAGAATCGCAGCTAAAAGCGATGAGGAAAAAGGTACAAATGATTTTCCAAGATCCTTATGCCTCGTTAAATCCGAGAATGAAGGTCCGGGACATCGTAGGGGAACCACTTGCTATTCATACAAAGCTTTCTAGGGCTGAACGATACAAGCAGGTAGCGGAAATTTTAGAGGTAGTTGGTTTAAATGAGTACCATGCCAATCGATATGCTCATGAGTTCAGCGGCGGCCAGCGTCAGCGAATAGGGATCGCACGGGCCCTGATTATGAAACCCAGATTGATCATTGCAGATGAACCTGTATCTGCCCTGGATGTGTCCATTCAGGCCCAGATTCTAAACCTTTTAAAGGATTTACAGTCGGAATTTCATCTAACCTATTTATTTATTTCGCATGACTTGAGTGTAGTGGAACACATCAGTAACTATATCGGGGTCATGTATCTGGGGACCATCGTGGAGTCTGGGCCGAAAGAAGCTATTTTTTCAAACCCAAAACACCCCTACACAAAGGCCTTATTGTCTTCCATTCCGATTCCGGATCCAAAGTTAAGAAGAGAACGAATTATTTTACAAGGTGATTTACCCAGTCCAGTAAACCCTCCGTCAGGATGCCGGTTTCACACACGGTGCCCGGCTGCGATGGGTATTTGCAAAGTAAAGGAGCCATCTGTTTATAGGGATCCGGCCACAGGCCATGTAACCGCCTGTCATTTGGTAGAATCATAGTCTTTTAATAATTACTGATTTAAGGTCCGGGTTGATTTTGCAACTATGATGATTGGAGACGAATTCAAACAGGCAAATAAACTCAAAAAAACAAACGGGAGTGAATAAGGATGAAAGTTGGTTTAAGTACCTATAGTTTAGTGAGGGAATTACGAGCAGAAACGATGACCGTATTGGATGTAATTGACTGGATTGCTGAAAATGGCGGGGAGCATATGGAGATTGTCCCGTATGGTTTTTCAGTTGTTGATAATGTGGAATTAGCCGACAAAATAAAAGAAAAGGCAGCCTCCACAGGGATTGACCTATCCGCCTATTCGATGCCTGCCAACTTTATACAGGAGACAGAGGAAGCGTTCCGTGAAGAAGTGGAACGAATCAAACAGCATGTGGATATCGCCAACCGCTTAGGGATTAAAATTTTGCGTCATGACGTTACTGCCTTTACGTTACAGCCGGAAGAAATGACGATTCATTTTTTTGAAGAACATTATTCAAAAATGGTCCAAGGCAGCCAGTTGATTGCCGATTATGCTGCACAATACGGCATGACCACAACCATTGAAAATCATGGGTTTAATGTTCAAACGAGTGACCGGGTACAAAGGGTGATTCATGGGGTGAACCGTGAAAATTTTAAAACGACTTTGGACGTAGGGAATTTCCTTTGTATCGATGAAGATCCACTTGTAGGCGTAAAGAAAAATTTGAAATTTGCAGCTACAGTACATTTAAAAGATTTCTATGTTCGCCCATATTACGAGAACCCAGGGGATGGTGTCTGGTTTAGAACGGTCAATGAAAACTATTTACGTGGAGCCATTGTGGGCCATGGCGATTTAAACATTCGCGAGATTTTGAGATTAGTGAAACATTCCGGATATGACGGCTATTTAACCGTAGAATTTGAAGGCATGGAAGATTGTAAAGTCGGTTCGAAAATCGGGATGGATAATGTAAGACGATTGTGGAATGAAATCCAGTAGTGGTATCCGTGAATAGAAAGGAGAATTCTAAATTGGAACAATTACGAGTTTGTGTTATTGGTGCCGGATCTATATCCGATTTGCATTTTCAGTCGTATGCGAATAATCCGAATGCAGTGTTACATGGTGTCTACGATTATTCAAAGGAAAGAGCGGAGGAAAAAGCAAAAAAGTATGGAATTAAACATGTGTATACCTCTTTGGAGGAGGTTTTTAATGACCCTCATCTAGACGCAGTCAGTATCTGCACGTGGAATAATACCCATGCGGAGATTTCCATCGGTGCCTTAAAAGGAGGTAAACACGTATTAGTCGAAAAGCCTCTCTCCATGACAGTGGAAGAAGCGCTAAAAATAGAGGAGGCCGTACATAAATATAACCGCACATTACAGGTTGGCTTTGTTAGAAGGTTTGCAACAAACACAAAGGTGTTAAAATCATTTATTGATCAAGGAAAATTAGGAGAGATCTATTATGCCAAAGCCTCATGCTTACGCCGTTTAGGGAATCCGGGCGGATGGTTTGCTGATAAAGAGCGTTCAGGCGGCGGGCCGCTCATTGACCTAGGTGTTCATATCATTGATATTTGCTGGTATTTAATGGGGCGCCCTAAGGTAAAATCAATCTCTGGAAATTCATATCGTCAATTGGGGAACCGGGCAAATGTGGAGAATTTGCGTTATTATAAAGCAGCAGACTTTGATAGTTCAAAAAACTCAGTGGAAGATTTAGCGAATGCCCTGATTACTTTTGAGAACGGTGCTTCCTTGCTGGTTGATGTTTCTTTTACCTTGCATGCAAAGAAGGATGAAATCCAAGTGAAGTTCTTCGGAACGAAGGGCGGAGCTGAATTAGAGCCAGAATTAGTCTTGATTAGTGAGGAAAATGATACGATTCTAAATATCCACCCTCAGATTGATCATTTAACCTTTGATTTTGCTAATGCGTTTCAAAATGAAATCGATTCGTTTGTTTCCAGCTGCTTAACAGGAACCGAGTCGATTGCACCTGTTGAGGATGGGGTGGAAATAATGAAAATTTTGTCCGGTATTTATGAAGCTGCCGAAAAGAAGTGTGAGGTGGTCTTTTAACCTATGTCAGGTCAAGGATATCTCTGAAGCAATTGAATTTATTAAGAGCTTTAAATAAGCGAGGGCTTTTCCTCTCAGTATCATATATCTGAAGGGAATCATTGGCCGGATTCCCTTCAGGCTGTTTTAGTTTAAAGAATGATGTTAGTTCTTTTAGCTAGAGGATTACCATGATTTTTTAATCGTTTGAAAATAAATTTTTAAAAAAAGGAATGGAAACAAATGGAGAAACATGATCAACTTTTAATGAAGAAACAAAATAAGAATTTAGTGCTTGATCTTATTAAAAACCATTCCCCAATTTCTCGAATGGAACTGGCGAAAGTTACAGGGATGAGTCCGACATCTATTACTAGGATTGTTAATGAACTACATATGCAGGGCTTTGTAAGAGAAACCGAGCTAGTCACCTCTGGAGTAGGAAGAAAGGCTGCTTTACTGGATGTATGTGGAGATGTTCTTTATACAATTGGGGTAGAAATTGATAAGTTAGCAATAAAAATCGGTATCGTCGATTATATCGGGAAAATCGTTGCCTGGCAGCAGATTGAAAGAGATGAAACAGAGAGTTATAACGAAACGCTTGAAAAAATAAATGGGATCATTCGGCTTTTAATTACGGAACAGGGATTCTCTGATGAAAAAATCATTGGAATTGGCGTCGGACTTCCTGGATTCATCGATTACAAAAATGGTGTGGTGAAAATATCGGATCAGTTAAAGTGGAAAAACGTAGACATTACTGCTGACCTAAAGAAACTGACTGGGTTTGACGTCATTGTTGATAATGAATTAAAAATGAAAATCATGGCAGAGCATTTTAAGGGTATGACGAAAGATGCACAGAATGCCGTTCTTGTTGGGATCGGTTCAGGGATTGGCTCTGCGATTATGCTTAATGGAGAAATCTATCGGGGAGATTCTAATAACGCAGGGGAAATCGGTCATACCGTGATTGACCCGACTGGGAATGTTTGTAATTGCGGAAAGATAGGCTGCTTGGCCACGTATATTTCAGAAGGCGCCATTATTGCGGATAGCAGAAAAGTGAAAAATATCCAAACGATTGATGAAGTGTTCGCGTCCTATCGAATGGGAGAATCATGGGCCATGAATTTAATGGATCGGGCCACCACTTTTATTGCTCTAGCGATCAGTAATATCTTGTGTCTGTACAATCCAGAAGTGATTATCTTAAGCGGGAACACCATTGAAAAACTTCCTGAAATCAAATCCGCCATTGAACAAAAATGTGAGTTATATATTTGGGATCCGGTAAAGGAAAACTTGAAGTTTGTCTATTCATTATTAGGGAATGAAGGAGTTGTCCTTGGGGCAGCCATTCAAACACAAAATACATTGTTAGATTTAGAGTAAAGGGAGAGGTGGATATGATGAAGGCGGAAATGTTAGTGGAAGAAACACGGGGAGGGTTGATTGAAAACGTCCATATAGGGATGATTTGCGGTGTAAACGAGCATCAAGAACCGGTTTATCATACAGGCAATCAGGAGCACTACACGTATTACCGGTCGGCAGCAAAGCCGTTGCAGGCCGTACCTGTTTTTTTATCCAATATCATAGCGAAATATGGACTAACAAACGAAGAAGCGGCCATGTTTACCGCTTCTCATAGAGGAGAATCCTATCATATTTCGGCTCTTGAATCCATGTTGAAAAAATTACCTGTAAAGGAAGAGGAGTTATTTTGTCCAGCTGCCTATCCTTTAAATGTAAAACCTACAGAGGAAATGCTAAGAAAGAACATGGAGAAAAGGAGACTTTACCATAACTGCTCCGGCAAGCATATGGGTTTTATCAGTGTTTGCCGGGAGTTGGGTTATCCTGTTGAAGGATATTGGGAAGTAGAGCACCCGCTTCAGCAGCATATTTTGAGTATCCTATCTACTTTATCGGAGGTACCGATTTCTAAAATTAAAATCGGTAGAGACGGCTGTGGGGTACCGGTTTTTGCGATACCGTTAAAGAACATGGCGATTACTTATTTGAAATTAGCCTGCCCTGATTTAATTAAGGATTCGCTTTTGCAAAAAGCAGTAAGGGACATGACGAATGCGATGAATGAACATCCATTCATGGTTGCTTCAGAGCAGTTTATTTGCTCTCTTTTGCTTCAAGATCCTAATATTGTCGCAAAAGGCGGAGCCCAGGGAGTCTATTGTTTCGGCTTAAAAAAAGAAAGACTTGGTTTTGCACTAAAAGTTCTAAATGGATCAGAAGAAGTTTGGCCAGTCATTGTGGCATCCATTCTTGAGCAAATAAACTATCACAATAAGGAAACCATTGCCAGAATAAGAGAATTGAAGCAGCCAATTGTTAAAAACGACACTGGAGTGGAAGTAGGAACGATCCATGAAAGGTTTAAACTGATGACATCACTGGAAGGTTCGTCAAAACAAACTTCATAAATGATAAGCGAGCGCAGTGCCTGTCAGTACGGGGAAATGAAGTATAAGTAAGGCCTATAGTAGGAATGATTGTAAAGCCCATGTTATTTCTGATAGGAAATAACATGGGCTTTTTTGTTCTTGCTTTTGGCTAGAAATTAGTCATTTATCATTTGTGGTTGTATTTTAAAACAAATGATCCATTCTTTTTTATAAATGACTTTATTAAACAATTAGGCTATGTTAAAGCTTAATGTTGAT
>NZ_JBALOS010000242.1:11323-19654 GCF_036962765.1 Neobacillus drentensis | reverse complement strand
CAATTAATACCGGTCACGGTGAACCATTTTTTGTAAAAAAAACAGAAGATTGACACTAATCTAAATGATATATAAAATATTTTTATATATTAGAATATTAAGATTGGGGCTATGACATGATTAAAACTGAGATGAACAACGTTGTAACTCTATGTCAGCTTCACACAGACCTATCGGAACAAGACATACAAAAGATCCAAAATGTGGTTCAAAACCTGCCATTAATTGCCGATTTAAATCAAGCAAATGTGTTTGTTGATTGTCAAACAAGAGAAAAAAAGCATGCTATTGTGGTGGCAGAAGCAGCACCAGGAACGGCTAATTCTGTCTATAAAAATCCGGTGGTCGGAAAGTTTGCCTATGAAACGTTTGAGCCTGCTGTTTTTTATGCGTTTCGGACGGGTAAGCCGCTTTTTCTCAATCATGCCTTAACCCAGGAAGGGAAAAAAGTCGAACAAAGCGTTGTTCCGATTGTTGGAATCCATAACCGGGTGATTGGTACGTTGATCATGGAGAAAGACAACAGTGACAAGCTCCAAAATCAAAATAAACTGAAAGCGTTAACAGAGGCGAATGAGACGCTTAGCGAACTCTTACTGGGAATGGCTGAAAATCGCCCTTATATCCCAGAAGTGATTGATGAAGCTCTATTCATCATTGACGAGGATTTACGAATTCAATATTCAAATCCTGCTGCGATGAATCTTGTTTTAGAAATGTGTTCGGAGGAATGTAAAAGCGGCAAACTTTTTACTTCCTATTTTCCTAACCTTGCAGAAATGTGCAGGCTGCCGGATGAACTTGTGATCCAAGAAATCATCATTCAAAATAAAGTCTTTCAAATGAAAAAAATTGCTCTTGTGCAGCATGAGAAAAATAGCGGATCATTTATCATTTTTCGTGACTTAACAGAGCTGCGCGAAAAAGAGAGGGAGCTTACCGTAAAGACCGTGGCCATCCGGGAAATCCATCATCGCGTAAAAAATAACTTGCAAACGGTAGCGAGTCTTCTTCGGCTGCAGATGCGAAGAGGGGTCCCCGAAGAAAGCAAGTTTCATTTTATCAAGAGCCTTAACCGAATTGTAAGTATTGCCTCTGTCTATGAAATCATCTTATCCAATTCTGAAAATCAGGATGATGTAGAACTTGTCAGTTTAATAGAAAAAATCGGGAATATGCTGGTCTTTAGTGAAGATCATGAAGGAAAATTAATTTCGATCGACTATTCGGGCCCAAAGATCTTTATTCAATCGAATCTAGCTGTTTCCGTTGCTCTTGTTATCAATGAATTAATTCAAAATTGTGTGAAGCATGCATTTGCAGAGATGACTGAGGGCCAAATTGATGTAGTCATCCAGGAAGAGGCTTCTGCAGTAAGAGTCCTCGTAAAAGATAATGGAATTGGCTATACTCCTTCCATGAAGCCGTCATTAGGGCTTGATATTGTTAAAATGATGATTGAACACGATTTAACGGGCCATTTTTCCATTGAAGGAACTAGTGAAGGAACGGAAGTAACCGTCGAATTTCCCTTTGCGAGGGAGGATTAAGGAATGAAAAAGCGAATTATCGTAGTTGAAGATGAGTCCATCGTCCGATTGGATGTTTCCCTCATGTTAAAAGATGCTGGCTATGATGTTGTGGCGGAAGCAGCTGATGGCGAGAAAGCAATTGAATTGGCCTACAGCCTTAAGCCTGACTTAATGATCATGGATATTAAAATGCCGAAGCTGAACGGATTAAAGGCCAGTGAGATTATTTCCAACAAATTCAATATCCCGATTTTGCTGTTAACTGCCTATAGTCAAAAGGAATATATAGAAAAAGCGAAGAAGGCAAATATTTTAGGGTATCTTGTAAAGCCGATTTCGGAGGCAAATTTGATTCCGGCGGTTGAAATTGCTTTGAAGCAGGCAGAAAATGCTATTCTTTACAAAGAAAAAGTAGAAGAAATGAATCGGGAACTGAAAAACCGAAAGCTCGTGGAAAAAGCAAAAGGAATTTTAATGAAACAATTGAATTTACCGGAGGAAACAGCTTACAATAAGATTAGAGACCTTAGCATGAAAAAACAAATGCCATTGGAAAAAGTGGCAAAGTACATTATTTTGAAGTACCCAAGTTAGTTTACAAGTGAATAGTTGAAGCAAAGGTGCTTAGTAGGTTTTATTTTTTATNNCGTGAACGAAGAGAAAAAGCGGTTTATACAGGAGTTTGTCCCAGGGAAACAGGTAACTTTAAGTCATATTATTGCCAATCCGGACCCGGATATGTTTGAAAAACTGGGGATACAGGAGGCTGGGGCATTAGGGATTTTAACGCTGACCCCAAGTGAGACGGTGATTATTGCCGGAGATTTAGCCACCAAATCGGCTAATGTCAAGTTAGGATTTTTGGATCGCTTTACCGGAAGTCTTGTGATTGTCGGCAATGTTTCAGAGGTGGAAATGGCGATGCAGGAAATCAACCGTTTTTTGCAAGCTACGCTGAAATATACCCCGGCGGAGATCACGAAGTCATAGAATCATAAAATCGATTTTCAAGAAAGGAGGAAATCTGATGATGAAAAAGAACCGAGCCATGCTGATCGGTTCCATTGGGGCCGGAAAATCGACGTTAACGAATGCATTGCTTGGCCGGGAAGTGCCTGCTGTCAAAACGCAGTCGCTGAATTACTATGATTGGATTGTTGATACCCCAGGAGAATATTGTGAAAACCCGTTCTACTATAAAAATATCATGGCAACGGCATTAGAAGTGACCCATGTCCTGTATTTACAGGATGCGACCAAGAAGAAAATGATTTTCCCGCCAGGATTCAGCAGCGGAATCAATAAAATCCCCATAGGGGTCGTCACAAAAAGTGATTCAGACCAGGCTGACGTTGAACTAGCCATTTCTTTGTTAAAAAAGGTAATCGTAACCAAAGGTCCGATCGTCATTACCTCTTCCCTAAAAAATGAAGGAATAGAGGAGATCCGGAATCTGGTAAACTTCCGTTCGACACAGGAAATGAAGAAGTATTTTGAAGGAAATCCATCCCCATTTGTTATTTTTTAAATGAAAGCCTTTACAATATCCAGAAAATAATTTATATTATGAATAACAAATGAATTTAATGGCAATGGCGCCTCTTTTAAACTATCTAATTTGGGATAGTTTACAAGGGGCGCTTTTTGTTTTTTTGGGGGAGTTGAGATGAATTTCAAAAGCCCGCAAAAAGAAGAAATGATCAGTGCGGGGATCGATATAGGTACAAGTACAACCAAGCTGGTAATCAGCCGGTTCACGTTAATGAATATGGCTGGCGGGGCACATGTGCCGCGAATTGAAATCATTGACAAACAGGTCATCTATCGCAGCCCGATTTACCGGACACCGCTGCTTTCACCAACCACGATTGATATTGAAAAAATGGAAGACCTTGTCAGAAAGGAATATCAGAAAGCAGGTATTGAGCCGAAGGATATTCAAACGGGGGCAGTGATCATTACGGGTGAAACAGCAACAAAGTCAAATGCAGAAGTAATGCTGCATCAGCTGTCTGACCAGGCTGGTGAGTTTCTAGTTGCAACAGCTGGTCCTGACTTAGAAGGAATAATTGCCGCTAAGGGATCGGGCGCCTATGAATATTCGAAAGATACGGGAAAGGTTATCGCCAATATCGATATCGGCGGGGGTACCGCCAATGTGGCCGTTTATAAATCTGGCAGACTTTGTGGAACCTGTACGCTTCATGTAGGCGGCAGATTAATTGAATGTAACGATCATAAAATCCAGAGTATTTCTCCGCCAGTTAAGAATTTACTGAGACAATGGGATTCAAGAATGGTGGAGGGGCAAACCCAAAATCCATCATCGATAAAACAAGTAACCGATTATATGGCAGATGTCATTGCGCGGATGTTAAAAAAGGCACTTACAAACGAGGATCTAACGTTGCTGCTAGGGCATGAACCTAACTGGGTGGAAGATATTGAGGCGATTATGTTCTCAGGCGGGATAAGTGAATGCATGTATCAGCATGAGACCGGAACCGTACAGTCGGCCCAATACGATGATATCGGGTTGATGTTAGCCGCCTCCTTAAAGGAAAGCTCTAGTCTTGCTCAATGGACTTGGGTAAAGCCGCAGGAAACGGTTCGGGCCACAGTGCTGGGCGCCGGATTGCAAACGACTGAAATCAGCGGCGCAACCATTGAAGTTGATCATCGTAAATTGCCGATGAAAAACTTGCCGGTTTACCAGATTCGATTCGAGGGTGATTTTAAAACGGAAATAAACCAATTATCCAAGCGGATGGAGGAAGCACTCGATCTCTATGACCCGCAGCGTGACGGACAGAATTTTGCGGTTTATTTTTCAGAATTGCCTTACTTAAGATTCCGTGAAATCGATGAATTTGCTGAATCCATCCTCAAAGCAATGAAACAAAAACCGAATCAAACTCAAGAGTTGGTCCTTGTGCTTGACCGGGATTATGCAAAAGTTCTCGGGCAAACACTCAAGCGGAAGGCTCCGGTGCAATCCGTCATTTGTATTGATCAAATTAAAGTTGAAAATGGGGACTATTTGGATATAGGCCAAGTGCTCGAAACCGATGTTGTTCCTGTCATCATAAAAACATTAACATTCCAGAAATGACGAAAGGGGGCATTCTTATGAGATTAAAGTCCACCTATTTAGGTACTGTCTATCAGTTTTCCTCACTAAAGGATTTATTTGCGAAAGCAAATGAAGAAAAATCCGGCGACCGCTTAGCCGGGATCGCTGCTGAGACGGTTCAGGAAAGAATTGCAGCAAAACAAGTGTTGAGCTATTTAACACTACGAGATATTAGGGAAAATCCAATGCTACCTCCTGAAGAGGATGAGGTTTCAAGGATTATCGAGGGTCAGATCAACGGACCCATCTATCAATCGATTAAAAATTGGTCTGTTTCGGAGCTTCGCGAGTATATCCTGAACGATTCAACTACCGGTGAAGACTTGAAACGCCTCAGCCGAGGTCTGAATAGTGAAATGATTGCAGCGGTGGCAAAGATCATGTCCAACCTCGATTTAGTCCATGCCGCCAATAAAATAGAAGTTGTATCCAAATGCAATAGTACGATTGGTCAAAAAGGAGTGTTAGCCTCTAGGCTGCAGCCAAACCATCCGACGGATAATGTCGACGGGATGATGGCCTCCATGAAAGAAGGGCTTGCGTATGGGATTGGAGATGCAGTAATTGGTATAAACCCGGTAGATGACTCCGTTGAAAGTGTAAAACGGTTATTGCATGCGACACATGACTTTATTCAAAAATGGGAAATTCCAACGCAAAACTGTGTGCTTGCCCATGTGACAGCTCAAATGAAAGCGGTCCAGCAGGGGGCGCCGGCAGATATGATTTTCCAGAGTATTGCCGGAACCGAAGCGGCGAATCGTTCTTTCGGGATTACCGCTTCTCTCTTGGAGGAAGCCAATGAAATGGCGAAAATATACGGTACAGGAACGGGTCCACAACGTTTGTATTTTGAGACAGGCCAAGGCTCGGAATTATCCGCCGAAGCACATTATGATATCGACCAATTGACATTGGAATCCCGGAATTATGGCTTTGCCCGCTACTATGACCCGTATATTGTCAATACGGTAGTCGGCTTTATCGGACCAGAGTACTTGTACAACAACAAACAAGTGATTCGAGCCGGTCTTGAAGATCATTTTATGGGAAAAATGCATGGCATTCCAATGGGCGTTGATATTTGCTATACAAACCATATTAAAGCAGACCAGAACGACATTGAAGATCTTGGCGTGCTGCTTTCCGCGGCAGGGGTGAATTTTATTATCGCTGCGCCAATGGGGGATGATTGTATGCTCAATTACCAGAGCTTAAGTTATCACGATGTTGCGACATTAAGACAGACGCTGAATAAACGGCCGGCACCATCATTTGAATCATGGCTGGAGAAAATGGGGATTTTTGAAAACGGGAAATTAAGTAAATATGCAGGGGACCCGACGATTTTTTCGCGATAGGAGGTGTAAGGAGTGAATCCTGAGTTAGTGGAACAAATCACGAAAATGGTGGTTGAAAAATTGCAGATGAAGACCGCTGCTGGCGGTGCGGCGGTGGAAGAAGTGAAGAAAAAGACGAACGATGATACATCGGCAAAAGTGGAAGTGAAATTTTGGAACCACCGGACGAATCATGTTGAAACAGAGTGCAATCAAAGTCCGGGCTGCGTGGTGTCAGCCCTTGAAAAAGAAATACTTCTTGAACCAAAGCCGCCTGTAGGACTTGAAAATCCGATTAATAAGGAAGAGCTGGATCTTTTAATTAGCAAAACACCGGCAAGAATTGGCGTCGGCCGTGCGGGATTAAGGCCCAAAACGGACACTTGGCTGAAGTTTCGCTTTGACCATGCAGCAGCTGTCGATGCCGTTTATGGTGATGTCGATCCGAAAATTCTTGAAAGCTTATCCTTATTAAAAGTGAACACGAAGGTTTCCGACAAAGAGGTCTATGTCCGCCGTCCTGACTTCGGCCGAAAGCTCTCTGATGAGGCAAAACAATTAATTGATCAAAAATGTAAAAAGTCTCCGACGGTTCAAATTATTGTTTCTGACGGCTTAAGTTCGAAAGCGGTCGAGGAAAATTTAGAGGATGTCTATTTATCTCTTCATCAATCGCTTCAAAGCTTAGGGCTCGATGTCGGAACACCATTTTTTATCGAAAAAGGCCGGGTGGCGGCAATGGATGATGTTGGGGAGATCCTAAAACCGAAAGTGATTGTTTACTTGATTGGTGAACGTCCAGGACTCGTGAGTGCGGAATCGTTAAGTGCGTATCTCTGCTATGAACCACGCCACGGCACCATTGAGGCCGAACGGATGGTCATCTCCAATATTCATAAAGGCGGCATTCCACCGGTGGAAGCCGGCGCCTATATCGGAACGGTCGTGCAAAAAATATTAAAATATGAAGCCAGCGGTGTTTCGCTAGTACAAAAAGAGCAATAAGGGGAGGGTTAATAAATGGCATTAGAACGAATTCATGCAAATATCTTGGCTGTTCGGATTATTCCAAACGTTGACCCTGCCTTAGCAGCTCAGTTTCAGTTAAAACCCCATCAACGGAGTTTAGCGATTTTTACCTCAACGATTGACGATGTTGGCTATACAGCTCTTGATGAAGCAACGAAACGCGCAGATGTTGATGTTGTCTATGCAAAGTCCTTCTACGCAGGTTCCGCGCATGCATCAGGGCCATTGTCTGGTGAAATGATCGGCGTGTTGGCCGGTCCAAGTCCAGATGAAGTGAAAAGCGGGATAGATGCGGTGATTCAAACCGCAGAAAATGAAGCGTATTTTGAGGCAATCAATGAGGAAAAAAGCCATGCATTGTATGCCCATGTCGTGGCAAGAACCGGTTCTTATCTATCAGCTGAGGCAGGGATTAATCAAGGAGAAGCACTAGCCTATTTGATTGCCCCGCCGCTTGAGGCGGTGTATGGAATGGATGCGGCGTTAAAGGCTGCGGATGTAGAGCTGGTTAAGTTTTTTGGACCGCCTTCGGAAACAAACTTTGGAGGTGGGCTATTGACCGGGTCGCAATCGGCATGCCAGGCGGCAGCAGATGCTTTTCGTGCAGTGATTATCGAGATTGCGAGAAATCCACGACAGTATTAGATTCCTATTTAATTGGTGGATAATGCTGCATACATGTAATTTTAGAAAGGAGTGTCCCTGTTGCCATTTGATTTAGATCTACAATCCATTCAGGAAATGCGGGATGCAGTTCAGAAAGCAAAAGAAGCACAGCAAAAGTACTTGGCGTTTTCCCAAGAACAAGTCGACAAAATTGTGAAACGGGCTGCCGAAGCGGCTGCTGCCAAATCACTTGAATTAGCCCAGATGGCGGTTGAAGAAACCGGAATGGGTGTAGTCGAACATAAAAAAATGAAAAATGACGTCGGTTCACTTGCTGTCTATGAATCTATTAAAAACGAGAAGACAGTTGGAATCATTAATGAGGACCGTACAAAGAAAATAATCGAAGTCGCCTCACCTTTTGGGGTGATTGCCGGGATCATTCCAACGACAAATCCAACTTCGAGTGCGATTTTTAAAGCATTAATCGCACTAAAAACAAGAAATGGAATCGTATTTAGTCCGCACCCTCGGGCAGTGAAATGCTCAGTCGCCGCTTTAAAGATTTGTTTGGAGGCAGCCGTTGATGCGGGAGCGCCGGACGGAATTATTGGCTGGATCTCAAAACCAACAATGGCAGCAACCACTGAATTAATACACCATCGTGATATTAATTTGATTTTAGCAACTG
>NZ_JBALOS010000242.1:0-11274 GCF_036962765.1 Neobacillus drentensis | reverse complement strand
TTCAGGTAAGCCTGCATATGGTGTCGGTCCTGGAAACGTGCCCGTCTATATCGAAAAAACCGCCAATATCGAAAAATCGGTCAAAATGATTGTTCAAAGCAAAACGTTTGATAACGGCACGATTTGTGCAACGGAACAGGCCATTGTGGTTGATCAGAATGTCAAAGAAATGGCCGTAAGGGAGCTTAAAAATAATGGCGCCTATTTCTTAAATGAGCAGGAGAAATCACTTTTAGAAATGGTGATTTCACCATTGCCAGGAAAGCTGAATCCGGCAATTGTTGGTCAAAGTGCTGTCAAGATTGCGGAATTGGCGGGTATTTCCGTTCCGGCCGACACAACGATTTTAATTGCGGAAGAAACGCGGATAGGGAAGGACGTTCCTTTTTCCATTGAAAAACTGTCGCCGATCTTTCCGATTTATACAGCGGAAAACTATGAAAGTGCAAAAGAGCTGTGTGTGAAAATCTTACATTTAGGCGGGATGGGACATAGCTTATCCCTTCACACCAATGATGACAATGTAGCCCGTGAATTTGCGTTAGTAATGCCAGTATCACGACTGTTGGTGAATACGCTTTCTTCCATTGGTGCGGTTGGAGCCACAACGGAATTGATGCCATCGCTGACACTTGGCTGTGGATCATTTGGCGGTAATATTACTTCAGACAATCTAACGGCCCGCCATTTAATCAATATCAAAAGGATGGCCTATGGAACAAAAGAGGTTAATGTTCCAAAACCATCCAGCAAAAGTCCTGCCCCACAATGGGGTGCCAGCACCCATGTAGACGAGATTGTAAATCAGGTTTTAAGTAAGGTGAATGGTTCGGGCCAGCTAGATTCGCAGGTCATTTCTGAATTGGTCAATCAAGTATTAAAAAAATATCAAATGAATTCATAGGAGGAATTTACAATGGCTAGAGAATTAACAGCATTAGGAATGGTGGAAACAAAAGGTTTGGTAGCATCCGTAGAAGCAGCAGATGCAATGGTAAAGGCAGCAAACGTACATTTAGTCGGTAAAGTTCATGTTGGCGGCGGGCTTGTAACAGTTCTTGTCCGCGGAGATGTAGGTGCGGTTAAAGCGGCAACTGAAGCAGGTTCGGCAGCAGCAGAACGTGTTGGTGAACTATTATCTGTTCATGTCATCCCACGTCCGCACAACGAATTGGAGAGCATTTTACCAAAATTAGAAGTGGAAGTGTAAGAAGTAAGGAGCCAATAAGATGAATGAACAAGCCATTCGAAATGTTGTTGAAGAAGTGATTCAGCAATTGTTAAAAAAGGACTCCAGACCCAATACAATCCCGATGGCTGTCTCTGCACGCCATTGCCACTTAAGTCAAGCTGATTTAGAAACGCTTTTTGGCAAAGGGTATGAGTTAACGAAAAAAGCGGACTTGTCTCAGCCCGGTCAATTTGCAGCTAATGAAACGGTGGTCATTGTCGGACCAAGAGGAAGCATCGAAAAAGTGCGAATCCTCGGTCCCGCTCGTTCTTTCACACAAGTGGAAGTCAGCAGAACGGATGCAGTAAAGCTTGGGTTGAAACCGCCCGTAAGGGAATCTGGCAATATTGCTGGTTCTGCACCGATTACTCTGGCAGGGCCCAAAGGAAGTATTTATAAAAATGAAGGACTGATCATTGCCCAGGCTCATATTCATATGCACCCAGAGGATGCCGCTTATTTTGGCGTAGAAAACGGCGAGTATGTACGAATCCGAACAGAAGGGGAACGCCCGGTTTCGTTTGAAAAAGTATTGATAAGGGTTTCAGCGAGATATCAGCTTGAGATGCCTATCGATACCGATGAAGCTAATGCCGGGTTCATTACAAGCGGTCAGGCTGGTTTCCTTGTTAAGGATGGGGAGCCTTTCGTAAAACCCCAGCCTGTGACCAATCAGGTATCACCTGAACAAAACGAACCAAAAGAAGTTCATTTTCAAAAAAATCTCTTAACCAAAAGAGATGTGCAGGCATGGCAGTACGAGATGATTTCGGTTCGGAAAGGCACAATGGTGACTCCATTGGCACGAGATGCTGCAAGAGAGTTGAAAAAAAGCATCCAGGTTATGGATTAGTTTAAGGGGATGATTTTTTGTTAGTTGGAACGGTGATTGGAAATGTGTGGGCGACAAGGAAGGAAGAGAATCTAACAGGATTAAAATATTTATTTGTCCAGCCGGAGCTTCCATCCGGGGCGCCTATCCTTTCACCGTTTATTGCGGTGGATCGGATTGGTGCCGGAGTCGGTGATAAAGTGATGGTCACAACGGGAAGTTCGGCAGCAAATATTATCGGTGACCATAGACTGCCGATTGATGCTGTCATTATCGGAATTATTGATTCTATTGATGTAGAAGGAGGTGCGTAAAGGATGTCAAAAGCCTTAGGAATGATTGAAACAAGAGGGCTGATTGCCTCGATCGTTGCCGCAGATGCAATGGTTAAAGCAGCGGATGTACGGTTAGTTAAAAAAGAAAAAGTGGACGCCGGACTCGTTTCGATTTTAGTAGAAGGAGATGTCGGGGCTGTCCAGGCAGCGGTCGATGCTGGCAAGTATGCAGCTCAAAGTGTTGGCGTGCTGGTAACCGCGCATGTTATCCCGCGTCCGGATGAGGGAGTAGGGCAAATGTTGGCACAGACACCGAAAAAGGGCGAGGAGAAACCAAAACCTGCAAAAAGGGGTCAAAGAGCAAAGCAAGATGAGCCTCCAGCACAAACGGAATAATTATTAAATGAATGGAGGAAGAAACATGTCTTTCAAACGTAAAAAAATTGCCGTGATTGGTGCAGGATTTACTGGTGCAACAGCAGCGCTGATGATTGCGCAAAAAGAATTAGGAGATGTCGTTCTGGTTGATATCCCGTCTCAAAACGATCCGACCAAAGGGAAGGCACTGGATATGCTGGAAGCAAGCCCCATCCAAGGCTTTAATGCAAATATAACGGGTACCTCAGATTATGCGGATATACAGGATGCTGATTTGGTGTTAATCACGGCAGGGCTGCCGCGGAAACCTGGGATGAGCCGGGATGATCTGGTTTCTACCAATGCAAATATTATCGAGCAAGTCTCGGAAAATATTAAAAAATATGCGCCGAATAGCTACATTATCGTTTTAAGTAATCCTGTTGATGCGATGACCTATGTTTGCTATAAAACAACAGGGTTCCCTAAAAATAGGATTATCGGTCAGTCCGGAGTCCTAGATACTGCGCGTTTCAACACCTTTGTTGCACAGGAATTGAATGTGTCAGTGGAAGATATTTCGGGTTTTGTCCTTGGCGGGCATGGTGATGATATGGTCCCATTGGTTCGATTCTCTTATGCCGGCGGAATCCCGCTTGATAAAATTCTCCCGCCACACCGAATTGAAGCGATTGTGGAAAGAACGCGTAAAGGCGGCGGCGAGATTGTCAGTTTGCTAGGTCAAGGCAGTGCCTACTACGCCCCGGCAGCTTCGATGGTCCAAATGGCTGAAGCCATATTAAAGGACAAAAAACGAATCTTGCCATGTATTGCCTATCTGGAAGGGGAATATGGCTATCAGGATTTATATCTAGGGGTTCCAACGATCCTTGGCGGCGATGGCATTGAAACGGTCATTGAAATTGCGTTAACCCCTGAAGAAAAAACAGCCCTTGATCAATCAGCCCAATCTGTTCGGAATGTCCTATCGATTTTGAAGACACGATAATAATTGCATAAAATAACCTGTGAATCCTTCTACAATTCTATATTAAACTAGTAACAACTAGTTTTGGAAATTGTCGTGTAGGGGATATGGTTTTACTTTAATATTTCCAGGAGATTTACTTTGAAAGGGGAAGGGTATATGGAGCAGGGAAACAACCATTTACAAAAAGCGCTTAAACCAATCCATCTCTGGGGTATTGCCGTAGGGATGGTCATATCCGGCCAATATTTTGGCTGGAACTATGGTTTTGAATCAGGTGGCACCATCGGCCTCGGCATTGCTGCACTAATTATTATTGTCTTTTATACAACCTTTATTTTTAGTTATTCAGAGCTTTCAACTTCCATCCCTCATGCCGGCGGGCCGTCTGCCTATGCCCGAAAGGCTATGGGGCCGTTTATGGGCTTTATAACCGGTTTAGCCTGTTTACTGGAATTCGTATTTGCCCCTCCAGCGATTGCGGTTTCGGTTGGAGCGTATATCCATTTCTTAATCCCAAGTATTAATGCCGTTTATGCAACGGTCGGAATGTTTATTTTATTTATTTTGGTCAACCTCATAGGTGTAAAAGGTGCCGCTATCATTGAGTTAGTGGCAACGGTATTGGCATTAATCGGTCTCGCGATTTATTATGTGGCCGGTTTACCTCATGTTCAATCATCCAATATCTTTAATGATATGGCTTTTAGTCATGGCTGGTCCGGTGTTTTGGCAGCCATTCCATTTGCCATTTGGTTCTTCCTTGCGATTGAGGGGGGAGCGATGGCAGCAGAAGAGGTGCGTGACCCGAAGAAGGATATTCCAAAAGGCTTTATTTCCGGTATTTTAACGCTTGGTGTGGCAACGATTTTAACCTTAGTCGTAACGGCAGGACTTGGCGGCGGTACCGGTAAACCAGCGGATTATCCACTTCCACAGGCATTGGCAAGTATTTATGGAGAAGGCAGCTTTATTCCAAAATCAGTTGCCATTATCGGTTTATTTGGTTTAATTGCCAGCTTGCACGGTATTATTATTGGTTATTCCCGTCAAACGTTTGCCTTGGCTCGTGCAGGATACCTGCCTAAGTTTTTGTCTAATCTTTCGAAACGCGGAGTGCCACATTGGGGCTTGATTGTTCCTGGAGCGATTGGAGTGATCGCAGCAGGCTCAGCAAACTTTGCGAATGCGTTGATTATCCTATCCGTTTTTGGTGCGATTACGATGTACTGCTTAAGTATGGTATCGTTGTTTGTGCTGCGTAAAAAGGAGCCGAATTTGGAAAGACCATTTAAGGTGAGCTACCCTGTTGTACCAGCGATTGCATTAGTATTGGGTGTTTTCTCTTTCTTCTGCGTGGTAAAATACAGCGTGTTAACGACAACTCTTCCTTTGTTTGGAGTGGAGCTGCCTTTGGCGGGTGTGATTCTGACGATTTTTGGTGTGGCGATTGTCTACTATTTCTTAGTAGGATCCAAGAGACTTCGTCCAATGTCGGAGGAGTTTGTTTTAATTGAG
This sequence comes from Neobacillus drentensis, assembly GCF_036962765.1. Lineage (GTDB taxonomy): Bacteria > Bacillota > Bacilli > Bacillales > Cytobacillaceae > Neobacillus > Neobacillus drentensis_C. The sequence continues at coordinate 6,073 of NZ_JBALOS010000242.1, read as the reverse complement.
GATGTGACTTCTGGAGAAACAGAGACAGATGAGAAAATAGGATAATGTTCAATAGCAAAAGATGTTCCATTGGGGTGTGGTCTAACCCCCGTCAAGGAGACAGTATATAAAAAGGTGCACTATTTAAGCAACCTTAGCCCTGAACTCTATAGGGCTAAGGTTATTTAGTTTCTTTTGAAAAAAAACTATTTTATTTCCACTATGCCAGCTTCATCTATCTTACAAGCTACATTTACTTTAAATTTTTAGGTTAGGATAAAAATTATCCCAATCTTTTGGTAAAAATTCCGAATTTCGCTTAAAAGCGAGAAAGAGACTCGAAGAATATGCTGAAATCGGAATGGAGCTATTGATTAAAGAAGTATTCGGCAATCGTTGGGATGGTAACAATCTGGATCCTACATATAATGAATATGAAGTAGATTTACTAGGTTACAATTATGCAGATTATAATGAAGTTCCATTTTGATTAATTGAAAATAAAATAGGTTCTACCCATTTTAAAGGGAGAACCTATTTTTATTTAAGGATTACTCAACAGCTTTATTTGAAAGATCTTTCCTTATATTAAATTGGGATTTGCAATTGTTTCTGGTAGTCCAATGCAGGAATTATACATAAAAAAGTTGGCAATGTATGCCTTGACTGATATAATAGTAAAATATTAAGTGGAATACGATGAAATGTGGGGGAACCGGTGATGCCGGTTGAGATTTAGTCCGTGAGACGATGACCCTTGGAACCTGATCTGGTTGATACCGGCGGAGGGAACATATTCTTAAACAATTAATTGTTTGCTGAGATGCACTCAGGTTTCTTTGCCTGGGTGCTTTATTTTGTTTAAGCAAGTTTTTGCCCTCTAACCAACACTGAGGTTTCAGCCTATTTAATTTGTTTCACTTTAGATTTTATTTTTACATATGGGGGATTCAACATGAAGAAATGGCTAGTACTAGTCCTATCAGTCTTTCTAATGACTGGATGTAGCAGCAAAAAAGAAACAGAAAACGCAACAGGAAAAAAACAGCCGCTTAAAAAGGTCTCGGTTGTACTGGATTGGACGCCAAATACCAATCATACTGGATTATATGTAGCAAAAGAAAAAGGATTCTTTAAAAAAGAAGGCTTGGATGTGGATATTATCATGCCGGGTGAGACCGGTGCTGACCAACTAGTCGCTTCTGGCAAGGCGCAGTTTGGTGTAGGTTACCAAGAAGCGATTACTCAGGCACGGATACAAGGGGTGCCGATCGTATCGATCGCTGCAGTGATTCAGCACAATACATCAGGATTCGCTTCACCTGTTGGCAAAAAGATTCAATCTCCGAAGGATTTTGAAGGAAAAACATACGGTGGATGGGGATCGCCAGTCGAAAAATCTGTCATCACTTCTCTAATGAAAAAGGAAAACGCCGATGCCAATAAGGTGAAAATCGTGAACATGGGGGATACGGACTTTTTTACGGCTGTGAAACGAGACATCGATTTCGCTTGGATTTACTATGGGTGGACTGGTGTAGAAGCAGAGCTTCGTAATGAAAAAATTAATATGGTTTACTTAACCGATTATTCTGATAAACTGGACTACTATACACCTGTTTTAGAAACAAACGAAAAAATGATCAAAGAAAACCCTGAAACGGTTAAGGCATTCGTAAAGGCGGCTGCCGAGGGGTATGAATTTGCCATTAAAAACCCTGATCAAGCTGCAGATATCCTGATTAAAGCAGCACCGGATTTAGATCCAAAGCTTGTCAAGAAGAGTCAAGAATGGTTGTCTCCAAAATATCAGGATGATGCAAAGGAATGGGGAATTCAAAAGCAAGAGATTTGGGAAAATTATGCCCAATGGATGTATGAGAATAAGCTTCTTGACAAGAAATTAGATGCGAAAAAGGCATTTACAAATGAATTTTTACCAAAATAATAGGGGGGAGAAAAATATGGCGAATTCATTAATCAGCATTCAAATCATCCCGAAAACAAAGGGTGGAGAAGACGTCATTCCATACGTTGATGAAGCCATTAAAGTCATTGCTGAATCTGGTGTGAAATACGAGGTACACCCGTTAGAAACAACCATGGAAGGCGAACTCCACGAATTATTTATGGTGATTTCAAAAATGAATGAACGAATGATTGAAATGGGAAGCAAAAATGTCATTTCTCAAGTGAAAATCCTTTATCAGCCAACAGGCATTTCAATGGATGACTTAACCGGAAAATATCGATCATGAGGAAGAATCTTGTAAAAGGGTGGAGACCGATTTTGGTTCTCCTCCTTTTGTTTGTCATTTGGGAGATTGTCGTTAAATTAGCAGAAGTGCCGGAATGGCTTCTTCCGCCGCCATCAAAGATTTTCACAGAGGCCATTGCCGGTTGGCGTGATTTTTATCCAGATGTGTTTTCAACGGTTAAAATTTCACTATTTGGATTTGTAGTTGGAGCATTCATTGGACTGGCTGTCGCCATTTTATTCCATCTGGTACCTGTTTTAAGGGATTCTTTTTATCCATTGTTGATTTTATCGCAAAATGTTCCCATTATCGTTCTTGCTCCACTGTTGGTCATTTGGTTCGGGTTTGGCTTATTACCCAAAATGATTGTCATCACCCTTGTTTGTTTCTTTCCCATTACAGTGGCCGCCTTGGATGGATTTAGCCAAACCCCTTCAGAGTTGAAGCATTATATGAGGATGGCAGGTGCGTCCAAAACACAGCTTTTTTGGAAATTGGAGCTGCCGTTTTCGTGGCCCTCGATTTTTTCAGGATTTAAGGTTTCTGCCACGTATAGTGTAATGGGTGCCGTTATTTCTGAATGGCTTGGTGCTAAGCAGGGGATTGGTGTCTTTATGACATTCGCATCGTCGTCTTTTCGAACGGACCGGGTGTTCGTTGCCATTTTTACCATCATGTTCTTAAGCCTCTTATTTTTCTTTTTAATCGTTTTTATGGAACGAAGAGTGGTTCGCTGGCAGCCGAAAGGGGATGAGAAAAAATGACATATCTTCGTTTTCAAAACGTTACAAAAACGTTTCGGGCAAAATGAAGTACTGAAAGACCTTGATTTTTCCATTAATAAAGATGAATTTGTTTCTATTATTGGCCCTTCAGGAAGTGGGAAAAGCACCATTTTCAATTTAATAGGAGGAATTCTTTCACCAGATGAAGGAGAGATCCTATTAGACGGCCAGTGCATTAATGGCAAGCGTGGTTTTATTAGTTATATGCCTCAAACTTCTTCTCTTTTCCCGTGGAGGACGATCCTTGAAAATGTCCTTCTTGGCCAAGAGCTTCAGGGAAAAAAAGACGTAAAAGCAGCACGAGAAATGCTGGCGATTGCAGGACTCTCGGATTATGAAAACGCCTATCCTGACATGCTGTCTGGAGGAATGAAGCAGCGCGCTGCTTTTATCCGTGCCTTATTGAGCCCGCAAGAGGTGATCTGTCTTGATGAGCCTTTTTCCGCTTTAGATGAGCTAACCCGGTTTGAAATGCAGAAATGGTTAGTGGACATGTGGGAATCACATCGAAGGACTATTCTTTTTATTACTCACAATATAGAGGAAGCACTGTTTCTATCCGATCGTGTGATGATGCTGTCTGCTAAAAAGGCAAAGGTCGTTTCAACCATAGAGGTCCCATTTGAAAGGCCACGGCACGAAAGTATACTGTTAGATGAACGCTTTATTCAATGCAAAAGGGATGTATATTACCAATTAGTAGGTGAAGTCAAATGAAGATGATTGACGCTCATATACATTTGGATCGCTATCAAGATGAGGAAATCAAACGAATTGTATTGGATTCTGCCCATATCGAAGCCTTGATTTCTGTATCCTTTCATTTGGATTCCAGTAAAAGAAACCTTTTTCTTGCACAAAAATATCAAAAGGTAAAACCTGCATTTGGCTGCCATCCAGAACAAACATTGCCTTCTGAAAACGAGCTGAACGTGCTGCTAAATTGGATGGACGACCACCGTGATGAAATGATTGCGGTAGGAGAGGTGGGGCTGCCATACTACTTAAGGCAAGAGCAGGGGATATCGATTGCTCCTTATCTTGAAGTATTAGAAGTGTTTATAAGTAAGGCGAAAAAATGGGACAAACCGATCGTTCTTCATGCTGTTTACGATGATGCGCCTCTCGTTTGTGACCTTCTCGAAAAATATTCTGTTTCCAAAGCGCATTTTCATTGGTTTAAAGGGGATCAGAAAACAATAGACCGAATGATAAGAAACGGCTACCATATTTCTATTACCCCCGATGTGGTGTATGAACAAGAAATCCAGCAGCTTGTCAGCGTCTATCCTCTCGAGCTCATGATGGTTGAAACCGATGGTCCTTGGCCATTTGAAGGTCCATTTGCAGGAATAATGACCCATCCGAATATGATGGAGGAATCCATAAGGAAAATCGCACTGCTCAAGAAGCTTTCCGCTGCGGAAGTTTCAGATATCTTACATCAAAACACAAAAGGGTTTTACCAAATAACAACTTGAAGCTGCCGATCAAACATTGGTAGCTTTCTTTATTTAGAAATAATGACCAGGAAACCAATTGATTCATAAAGATCCAATGAAGACTTAGAAACGAATTTTCCCATGTTAACAACTCAGTTTAAATCCTTTTTGAACAGAAAGGAAGATATAGAAAAGAAAATTTTGCTGGATAATCCATATGCAGGACTAAGAGAAACAAGCTTATCTGAAATGGTCTTACACGTTGTGAATCATGGAACCTATCTTAGAGGGAATATTTCAGCTATGTTGCATCAGTTGGGTGATTCTTCCGTTATGACTGATTATGCTTTTTATTGGTATTCAGAAAATGTTATTCATCATAAATAGGCAAGAGTAGAGTAATCCATTTTTTCTCCAAAGAAGCTGATTAATTTACACAGCTATCGGATACAAATATGCAGAAAAAGAAGGATGCCTTTCCACAATCGGGTGCGTTTCTTTAGCATGAAATGCACTTTTCTTGATGAATTGGGCAAGATTATGAAATTACGATTTACATAAGGGGTACCACCCTGAAGAGTTCTCACTTAGTCGAATAGCACTGTATTTAGTAAGAATGATAGTGTTATAAGCTCGGTGAAAATGCGTAAGAATTTACCGTATCAGGTTAAGCTGACGAACTACCCAATATACGGGAATAAACCTGTGATACATAGAAATGTGTTTTAGTTATAAAGAAAATAGTAGATTAATAAAATCCTATAAAGGTGAAGATGCTGGCTATAAAACAAGGAGAAATAAAACTGTTACAAAGAGGTGAATAGATTGAAAACGTATCGATTACCTATTTTCATTTTACTTATGAGCCTTATATACATATTTGCCATTCCCAGCAAACCAGAAGCAATCAAATTGCTATTTAAATTAATCCCCATGTGGCTCATTCTATTCTATGCTTATAAACAAATACCTGATAAAAAATCACGCCCTCATTGGATTATATGGTGTGGATTATTTATCTGTATGCTAGGTGATGGGCTAATTAGATGGTTCGTGATCGGCTTAACAGCTTTTCTAATTGGTCATCTGTTTTATACAGCAGGGTTTTCCCGTTATTGGCGTTTTACAAAGCTTTCACTTCTTATGATTCTACCTATTGGATTATATGGCTTTGTTATGGGATATCACGTAATCGCTGCATTGCTTCAGAATCATATGGATACCTTTGTAGTTCCCGTACTTATGTATATAGTGATTATATCCCTGATGAGTTGGACTGGATTTTTGTCCCATAATAAATGGGCAATAAGAGGAAGTATTTTATTTGTCCTCTCAGACTCCATTCTGTCATGGAATATGTTTGTTTCAGAGATTCCCCATTCCGATATCCTGATTATGACAACCTATTATATAGCGCAATTTTTAATTGCACACAGCTTGCGCTTCTTTCCTAGTTTTGGTAGCTATTCTTCGGGTGAAAAATAGGCGAGATTTATTGTCGCGCCTTTTATGTTTTCTGTAGCAATTACGGCACTTGTCGCAGCTCTGGAAAGACAACATCCACCCATCTTACCATCAGGTTAGCATAACTGGCCACCACCCCTTGGAT
>NZ_JBALOS010000241.1:0-11017 GCF_036962765.1 Neobacillus drentensis | reverse complement strand
CTGAAAGACGAGTTACCATTACTTTGCCATGACTTTCAATCAACTTTCCCATGATCAGACCAATTTGTTCAGACGTTTTCCCTTCTCCATAAATCACTTCTGGATAACCGGTGCGCCTTTCTCGATCAATATCTACTTTACTGAAACCTAAATCTTCAAAATTACTCAAAATATCACCCGCTGTCCTAAACTAAGTCTGTTCTACTTTTCTACTTCTTGCAAAACCTTATTCATACTACCACTCTTGTAACCGTTGAAATCCATCGTGACATAGGTATATCCAAATTCTTGAAGCTTCGCTGTGATTTCTTGATGATTTTCCAATAAACGTTGCATATCTTGTGGTTCTACTTCAATTCTAGCAATTTCACCATGGGTCCGTACCCGTACTTGCCGAATTCCAATAGCTCGAATAGCTTGTTCTGATTTATCAATTCTTTTCAGTTTTTCTATTGTAATGTGCTCTCCATAAGCGATCCTTGATGAGAGGCAAGCAAAGGAAGGCTTATCCCATGTTGGTAGACCCATTTGTTGTGATAGCTCACGAATTTCACTTTTATAAAGATCAGCTTCCTGAAGAGGTCCCCTTACGTTATATTCTCTCGCTGCCTTTGTTCCTGGTCTGTGCTCTCCAAGATCATCTGCGATTAGCCCGAAAACTACATTATTGTAGTTACTCTCTTCCATGATAGGTACAAGATGCTCGAACAAGCTTTTTTTACAAAAATAGCATCGGTTTGATGTGTTCTCAGAATAACCTGGAATATTTAATTCCGATGTCTGAATCACCTCGTGTCTTGCACCTAGGAGTTCGGCGAGTTTAATTGCTTCTTGCAATTCCTCAAAGGGGTATGTTTCACTATCAGCTGTTATAGCCAATACATTTTCCCGTCCAAGCGTGTCGAGTGCAGCCTTCAATAAAAATGTACTGTCCACGCCCCCCGAAAAAGCGATAACTACTGTTTTCATTTCCTTTAATATCTCTTGAAGTTTGTTATATTTCAAATCTAGCATGACAATCACCCTTTACGAATGTTTTGAGGCTAGTTTCATAGCTTGTCTAATCGCCTCAACTAAGCTTTCTTTATCATTTCCTCCATTTTAAACCTGACCCTTTTTACTCTTCCACGAAAGGAATCGTTAATGGACCTAATGGTAAAACGGCAATCGACATATTCTCTCCATAGGATTGTTTCAATTCCTCTAAAGTTTGTTCGATATTATGAGTAGGTTTTAGCATGGCACTCTCAACTTGTTCATCTGTGAGGATGGAGTATACATAGACATCTGCCCATACTTGCGTCACAGCTTGTTTCTGAACCTGCCATTGATCGAACATCTTAAAATTCGAATCATTGATTAGATCTAATAAAGCTTGCGGGCTATCAGCGAATTCAAAAATCTTCGAATAATTCCCATGACTTGGAAGTCCATCCGAGCACTCTGAAGCAACAATAATCGATCCGCCTTTTTTAACAATTTTATGTGCTGCGCTCATCCCTTTAACAGCTTGATAAAGGTTTTGGTCAAGCGGGTAACCTGAATTGGATGTAATCACGACATCAAATCGATCTTCACACTTGATCATGGCATGTTCTTTTACAAATTCACATCCTTTGTCATGGGCTTCATATAATTCGCCAGCAAATACAGATGTGATTTCTTTCTCTCTATTTAATGTAACATTTAACATGAAATCAGGTTTACACATACGATTGATTTCACGAGTCATCTCTTGAACAGGGTTATCTTTCATATTTCCCCATGTGGAACGAGCATCCCCGATCATTCTTGCATTGTGGAAGGTCATAATCGTTTCAATACCAGCAATACCTGGCATAATCCCTTTTGGACCTCCAGAAAATCCAGCAAAAAAGTGTGGTTCGATAAAGCCCGTTACAATCCGAAAATCTGCTTCAACATATTCTTTATTTAAATAGACATCACAACCAAACTTACTTCTTCCAACATTCATTAATGTTTCTTTATCATGACATTGATTGTTTATGATTCTAACATTATCAACAACCCAATCTCCAAGCATTTGAACAAATTCTTCTCTTGTTTGGTCACGATGGGTACCGGTACCGTTTATAACAACAAAATTTTCGATTGGAACATGATTAAGTTCTTCAATCAGTACAGGTACCAACTTGTGATTAGGGGTTGGTCTCGTAATATCACTGATCACAATGGCCACTTTATCCGATGCTTTCACCATCTCTTTTAAAGGTGCTGTGCCAATTGGATTTTTTAATGCTTCTTTTAGGGCTTCAATATCATTTTCTAAACCTGGTAAATGATTAGGTTCAACAATAAATGCATCATCAGACACTTCAACTTCCAGCCCATTTTTTCCATATAATAGGTTTGTTTTCATTTTAATCGCTCACTTTCAATTTTTAAAATGTTGGCTCTGTTACACTTGCCTGTTGATTTCCGCTCCAGGCTCGTGCGGTTCGCGGGCGGTCCGGAGAGTCTCCCGCAGGAGTCTTCGCCCTTCCCCCCCAATCAACTGGGTGCCAAAATCAACAATAAGATTTAACATAGACAAATTGTTAAATAGGTAGCTTTAGAAAAAACAATGACATTTATAACTACAATGAACTAAAGATTAGCCCCCGAGAATGCTCTCAGGGGCATAATTTATAAATTATTTACATAGGGAAATTTTAACTTGCCTGTCGCTCTTGCAGGTTTAATTTTCCTTTTTTCTGAAGCCTGTTTGCATACCATGCAACCACTATTGGACATAGAATTGCACTTACAATAACACTTGCAGCAACCATTATAGTTGCAGATCCCGCAACTTCCGCATAGGCAGGGTTTGCTGCAGCTACAGCAGCAGGGACTCCAGCGGCATTGCCAGCAGTGGTTGCAGCAGATAATCCTGCAATTCCGTTCCCGCCTGTTAAACGGTCTGCAAAGAATAGGGCAGTACCAGTAACAACTACGACAGCAACGCCTAACAAGATTCCTGTCAAACCGGAAGCAGCCACTTTTTTGAAATCCAGACCGCACCCAAGACCAAATGCAAAGAAAGGAATAAGAACAGGACCCGCTTTCCCAAAAAATTCACGAAGATCTTTATCCAAATTACCTGCAATCATTCCCAGAACTAATGGAAGTACTGCACCAACCATCGCTTGCCAAGGGAAACCAGCAAGACCAGCAGCACCTAAAGTAAGCATTGTAAGGAATGGACCTGATTCAAGAGACATTATGGAATAAGCACCTGCATCCTCAGGCTTACCAAATTGACCCATCAGTGCCATATACATACCGCCATTCGTGTCATTCATAGCTGCAACAATGGCCAGAACAGACAACCCGCCAAGAACCATTCCATTACCTATGAACTGTGCAGCAATAATACCAACAATTGCAGCCACGCCAATCTTTGTGATTAATAACACGCCGCCTTTTTTCATGATATAAGGTGTGGCTTTGAAGCTTAATGTTGTACCCATACAGAAAAAGAATACTGCTAAAATTGGGAGAGCGCCAGTCCAAAGGGCACCAGTAAAGGAACCAAAGAATGTAGGTGTTCCAGGAAATAACGTATTTAGTGTTGCACCAATGAGAAGTGGAAATAGCATCATTGAGCCGGGAATTCTATCAAGTGTAGCTTTAATTTTCATAACGGTGTAGCTCCTCTCTAGGATTAAAGATTTTATTTTTTAATAAAATGGTCAATAACCGTAAAAATACTAATCTCTTTGAACTGTGGGAAATTTTATTTTATTTAATTGATGAAAAAATGAACGGACCACTTGCTCGGCCGCTTTTTCTAGCAATTCGCCGGCAGTTTCCATGGCCTCTTTTAATTCCATGGGCTTGTTTATGATGCTGTGAACGCTTACAATTCCATACTGATAAAGTACTTCTATTCCTGTTCCTACTGTACCAGCTAAAATGACTGTCGGAATATTTTTCAATAATAATGCCGCCTGCGCAACTCCCATCGGAGTCTTACCAGAAGCCGTTTGGAAATCTACTTGTCCCTCTCCTGTTATGACAAGGTCTGCTCCCACAAGAGCTGCCTGAAGGCCTGTATATTCTATAACCACATCGATCCCCCTTCTCATTCTAGAAGGGAAAAAAGCTTGGAATGCTCCACCAATTCCACCAGCTGCTCCTGCTCCTGGTAAATCGTGGAGATGAACACCGGTTACTTTTTCAACCTCATCTGCCCAATGTTCTAGACAAGCATCTAATGTTATAACCATCTCGGGAGTTGCTCCCTTTTGTGGACCAAACACATGTGATGCTCCATGTGGGCCAATTAAAGGATTCTCTACATCCGACGCAATAAGAAATTGGCAAGCTGGTATTCTCTTGTCAAACTCGCTTAAATCAATGGAACGAATCTTAGCAAGCTCGGCACCACCAGTGGAAATTTGGTTTCCCTGTTCATCTAAAAGTGATAAACCAAGAGCCTGAAGCATACCCGCCCCGCCATCATTGGTAGCTGAGCCGCCCAGTGCTAAAATAAATGACGTAAAACCATCATCTAAAGCCTTTTTAATAAGTTCCCCTGTTCCAAAGGTAGTTGCTTTTAAAGGATTAAGCTCTTCTCTGGAAATTAGTGGGATCCCCGAAGCCTTTGCCATTTCAATGACACAGGTCTTTCCATCACCCAATATGCCATATTCAGCTTCAACCTTTTGACCTAGAGGTCCCGTAACAGTGACCGGAATTTTTTGTCCATATGTGGCAGCAACTAAAGTATCTAAGGTTCCTTCTCCACCGTCAGCAACAGGAAGGCATACAGTATTGGCATCTGGAAAGGCATTTTGAATGCCTTTTTCTATCGCTCTGGCTGCCTCAACTGCACTTAAACTCCCCTTAAATGAATCAGGGGCTATTACAATCTTCATATTATCACCCATTCGAATACGCTTTCATTTTTCTATTTTCATTATACTAAGCTTGATTATAGAAAACATCGTGTGTACCATATAAAAAAAGGAACTAATTTTTTGAATTTTTTGTACGATTTAACTAACTTTTCGGAGGAAAAAGATGTTAACGAGAGAAATTGCCCAAACCATTGTACTAGAAACCTCTCTACGCCTTAATAGAAATATAAACATTATGGATGAAAAAGGGATTATTATTGGATCCGGTGATCCTTCTAGGATAGACGATATTCACGAGGGGGCCATTGAAGTTCTAAAAAGCGGTGAAACACTGATTATTCCTTTTAATGAAAAAGGTGTTTGGAAAGGGGCTCATCCCGGCATCAACCTACCGATTGAATTTCAAGATAGAATTGTAGGAGTGATTGGCATTACAGGAAATCCCGAAGAGTTACAGGAGCTAGGCGGCATCGTAAAAATGATTACGGAGCTTATGATAAAAGAAAAATTTATCGCTTCTCAATTGGAATGGAAACTACGAACGAAAGAAATGATTATCGAAGAGCTTTTGAAAAGTTATCCATCCAACAGCAATATCGAACGGTGGCTTAACCTAATTGGCCTGAAGCTTCAGGCACCATTTATCACACATGTGATTCAAATGACGGATCGCACAATCACGAATCAAACATTAACTAATAAAATAGAAGAAATAATTGGTGAAAAACACAGCCTTGTAGGCTTTATCAATATTAATCGAATGTTTATCGCCTTTTCCGGATTCACTCAGCAAGAATCAGACAAAAAGCTACAAAAGATATATGAGGAATTGAAAAAGCTGAAGTTAAAATTTCGACTTGCATACAGCACTTCTTTTAAATCAATGAGTAAGTTTAACCAATCCTATATTGATTGTGACCTTGCCCTTCAAATCAGTGATGAAGCAGAGGATATCATTTCATTTGCCGAAGTGGAACCAAAAGCGTTAATTTATAAAATAGATCGTGCATGGGGAGAAAGGTTTACTAATAGAATCATGAGTAAAACCTTGCTTAAATATGCTGATACTTTAGAAGTCTTTTTTAAAAATAACTTAAATATCCAGCAAACGGCTGATTACTTATATCTTCACCGAAACACACTCATTTATCAACTAAGCAAAATAGAAAAAGAAACGGGCTATGATCCAAAAAGGTTTAAAGATGCGTTAACACTACAGCTTGCTCTTTGGTCAGATAAGAAGTTAAAAAGCGAGGAAAACGCTAACTAGAAAAACACAAAAGTGTCAGGTACCAAGTGTAGACAATTGTCCTGCCACGGTACCTGACACTATTTTATGTATAGGCAATACTTTTTTAAAGAGAAACCCATTGTAGCTGCTGAACTAGAATTCTTAACGGATCCCCACAAATTTTTTATGCTCCTTGATGACCAGATGAATAAATTTTCCCCTCTCATCTTCACTACTTTTGAGAACTTTTATATTTTCAGGCTTCTTTAAATAGCGTTTAACTTTGCTGTTATTCCAAATGATGTAATGATAGCGAACATCTTTATCCAATTGGGAAAACCATTCTTCTTCCCTTAATTCATCTATGTTTTTTTCTAGTTTTGACTTCGGAGTAGGGAAAATGGCCTCCAATACACCACCAATTAAATCACCAATCAAATCAGCTATAAAATCACTTATAATGATCATCATAACTACTCCTTGTCCTTAATAAGATTTTCATAGTAATTTAATAATAGTATTGGAAGGCTTAGAAGTAAACATTTTCCAGAAATACTCCCTGGAGAGAGGCCCTTTTTTAAAAGAGGCGTTGGCTATTAACACAATTTGGAAGGTTTTTCTTTATATTTGTAGAATTTAGTAAATCTCTGGGATTGAGAGAAAGGAGCCATGTGCATGATTTCAAAAACGGATGACATAGTGAGGACGGCGCCAACCACCATGTCTAAAAAGTTAATCTTATTAATGTCGCTTGCCTGTGGGTTGGCGGTGGCGAATCTTTATTATAATCAACCGCTCCTTGCAGAGATGGGTCGAACGTTTCATGCCAATGCTCACCAAGTAGGCAACATCGCCATGTTTACACAAATTGGCTATGCCGTGGGGATGTTTTTATTTGTGCCATTGGGTGACATGAAGGAACGCCGAAAGTTGATTGCCCTTTCGTTGATCGCCGTAACGATTTCCCTTATTAGCGTCGCCACTGCACGAAATCTTCTCTGGATGAACATTGCGAGTTTGGCAGTAGGAGTGACAACCGTTGCCCCTCAACTGATCCTTCCTTTTGCAGCACAATTGGCAGCCCCAATGGAACGCGGCAAAGTGATCGGCACGATCATGGGTGGATTATTCATTGGGATTCTTTTAGCAAGAACCGTCTCCGGACTCATTGGCGGAGGCCTTGGCTGGCGTGCCATGTACTGGCTCGCCGCGGCAATGATGTTAGCTTTAGCGATCATCTTACGGACATTTCTTCCAAAAGGCTATCCTGAAACACGTTTATCCTATCCCGAGCTCTATAAGTCTATCGGGCAATTAATCGTTACCCAACCGATTTTAAGAGAAGCCTCATTAATTGGTGCGATGCTGTTTGGATGTTTTAGCTTATTTTGGACATCCTTATCGTTTTTTCTCGAAGGAGCACCCTATCATTATGGCAGTGAAGTGGCAGGATTATTTGGCTTAGTGGGCATCGCAGGCGTAGCAGGTGCACCTGTAGTCGGCCGTCTGGCAGACCGATTCAATGCAAAAGCAATGGTGGGTTTATTGATTGGGATCGCTCTAGTATCCTATCTATTCTTCGGATTTCTTGGAACCTCTTTATGGGGGCTTCTTATTGGCGTCATTCTCTTAGATCTAGGTGTCCAGGGCGCACAAGTCTCCAACCAAACCCGTATTTACAGCTTAATGCCCGAGGCTAGAAACCGGTTAAATACCGTTTACATGGTCAGTTATTTTCTGGGCGGTTCCCTCGGTTCAAGCCTTGGCGGCTATGCTTGGAGCTGGTGGAAATGGCAAGGTGTTTGTTTGACAGGAGGCTTGATGATCCTCATCGCGCTGATCGCCTGGGCCACACATCGGACAAAAAAATAAAACGGAAAAGCTTAAATTAACAGTCGTTTACCTAACAACGGTTAATTTAAGCCTTGTTTTTTTCTTCATTATACAAAAAAGTACTCAATAGGTAGACCTTTTTTAGGTATCTACACTATCGGGTACTTTTTACTTTGCACTTACCTTTTTGAACTCTAAACGTTATTTATTAGTTTGATTTCCTTTTGCATCACGTTCAACTTGCATTTTTGTGACAGGAAGATATCCTTGCTCTTGTAATAAAGTATTTTGGATATCATCTGACATCATATAATCAAGGAATGCTTTAGCAAGATCTGCAGCCTCACCCTTAGTATATGAATGTTGGTAAGCCCAAACTGGGAATTTACCTGATTGTACATTTTCTGCAGTTGGTTCAACACCGTCAATTGCAAGAGGTGTTACAGAGTCATCAGTGAAATAGGAGAATGCAAGGTAACCGATCGCACCATCCGTTTCGTTAATAATCTTTTTAACAGTGTTTGAAGAATCTTCTGTGATTCCCTCAGCTGGTGTAGCACCATCAAGAGCGAATTTATTGAATACTGCACGTGTACCAGAAGAATCAGGACGGTTTACAAGTACGATCTTTTGGTCTTTTCCGCCAAGTTCTTTCCAGTTAGTGATTTTTCCAGTGAAAACTTTAATTAAATCTTCTTTTTTAATATCTTTAATACCGACTTTAGGGTTAACAGCTGCAGTCATACCTACAACAGCTACTTTATGGTCAACAAGTTGATCAGCAGGAATTCCTTCTTTTTCTTCCGCGAATACGTCTGAGTTACCAATCTGTACAGATCCTTCAGCAACTTGTGATAAGCCTGTACCAGATCCACCAGCATTTACTTGAACATCAACTTTTGGATTTTCAGCCATAAACTCTTCAGCAGCGGCTGCCACTAATGGCTGCATTGCTGATGATCCTGATACGATTAATGAACCTGAAAGTTCTTTCTTTTCTTCCGTTTTTGCTGTTTCTTTCTTCGTAGTTCCTTCTGTCTTATCTGAAGATGTTGTGCCTCCACAAGCAGCCATGAATACCATTAATGCTGCAAATAGTGTAAGTAGGCTTAATTTTTTTAAGCTTTTCATTCTCTTAATTCCCCCTAAGAAGATTGTATGTTTTTTATTTTGCCTAACAGCTATAAATATAGGACAAAAGTATTAATTCCGTTTAAAGGAAATGTAAAGGTTTTGTAAATTAGTATTTTCTCTCATTATCTAAATCGATATTTTAAATGGAATTGGAGACCAATAGATAGGGGGTAGCTTTCAATCTCATCCATCAAAGGTTAGATTAGATCCTTTCAGTTCTACTTGGTGCAAAAAAATATTTTGTTAGATTTTATAAAGAAACTTTTACAAAAACCATACACTCTTCAAACAAAATCTTAATACTAATTTCATAATATTAGTTTGAAAGACTATCAATATTTTTGGGGGATTGGAAAATGTTAAATAAATTTAAACCAATAACGGCCTTGGCTCTCAGCCTTACCATTTTGTCTCAAGGTTTGCCGGTGGCTGCAAAAGATACAGAATACAACAACCAGACGAATTCTGGCGGCCGGTGGTTGAGCGGAGAATATCACGCCCATACCGCTCAATCCGACGATGCGGAAGGATCTCAGACGCTTGAAAGAGTACTAGACAACGCCTTTGATAAGTATGGGATGGATTGGATGGCCATTTCTGATCACTTGAGAATGTCGTCACGGGATGATGAAGGAAACCCGATTCCTGGCGGGCCCATTCCGCTGTCTCAGGGAATTATTCAATATCAAGCTCCGAAAATGAAACAACTGCAGGAAGCAGGGAAATATAAAAATAAAATGATCTTTTCGGGATTCGAATGGGACATGCCTACTTATGAGCATGTCGGCATCGGCATTCTGGGAGACCAGCCAGGAGCAGCGAAAAGTTTAAAAGCAGGAAATCAGTTTGAGTATCTGTTTACAAACCGGGATGAAAAGATGTTTGATCCGGCAGATACAGCGGTCTGGAAAGCACAGGAACAAAGAGCCTACACAACGGCTCAAGATGCACGGACAGCCTTAGCATGGCTTGAAAAAAAGTATAAGAATACTAGTTATGCTATCTTGAACCATCCTTCGAGAAAAAGGGTGTACACGATTTCGGATTTCCGTGACTTCAACAATATCGCTCCGGATGTCGTGTTTGGCTTTGAAGGCATGCCAGGTAACCAGATGGAGCCCGACAGAGGCGGCTTAAATCTGAAAACACCTGAAAATCGGACATACGGCGGTTCCGATTACATGCTTGCGAAGGTCGGCGGCATTTGGGATGCGCTTCTCGGTGAAGGACGACGGTTCTGGAACTTTTCCAACTCGGACTCCCACTTCGAAATCAGCAATAACCGCCTCTACTCTAGTGGGTACTGGCCTGGAGAATATTCCAAAAATTATACATGGGTGAACGGTTCTACGATGCAAGATGTTCTAGATGGCATGAAGTCAGGGAAATCTTTCTCTGTATTTGGGGACTTAATTAACGAACTTGATTTCCATGCTGCTGGCGGCGGCAGCAAAGCAGGAATGGGCGGAGATCTAAAAGTAAAAGAGGGACAAATGGTTAAACTTACAATCCGATTCAAAAGCCCGAAAAAGAACAACAATGGCGACGCGGTTCAAGTGAATCATGTCGATCTCATTTCCGGTGAAGTAACAGGGAAAGCCGTACCGGGCACACCTGCTTACAGTAAAAACACCAACGATACGACTAAAGTCATGAAACGATTCACAAGCAAAGATTGGAAAACGGATGATCACGGCTACCATGTCATCACTTATAAAGTGAAAGCGAGCAAGGACCAATACTTCCGTCTAAGAGGCACGAATTTAGGGGTGAATGTCTCAGGAGAAACAAGTAATGGTGAGCCATTGATCGATCCAATGACTAATATTGAGGACAATGAAACGCGCTTTGCCGAAATCAACAAACGAAACTATCAAGACCTATGGTTTTACTCCAACCCTATTTTCATGAGCATACAAAAAGAGAAGGAAGAAAGTAAATAGTAAAAGTAAAAGGG
>NZ_JBALOS010000240.1:0-2214 GCF_036962765.1 Neobacillus drentensis | reverse complement strand
ATAATATGTCTTCTATTCATATACCAGTATCTGTGTTGAATTTAGCGCCGATTCGAAAAGGGCAAAGTCCGAGCCAAGCCATCGAATCGATGGTCGAGCTTGCGCAAGCGGTTGAACAAATGGGCTATCATCGCTATTGGATCGCAGAACATCATAATACAGCTACACTTGTTAGTTCAGCCACATCTATTTTAATCAAACATGTGTTAGAACATACAAATTCCATTCAGGTAGGGTCTGGTGGAATCATGCTGCCAAACCATGCCCCGCTAGTGGTCGCAGAACAATTCGGAACTTTAGCGACCATTTATCCTAATCGCGTCGACTTAGGTCTCGGCCGGGCACCTGGAACAGATATGATGACGGCAAACGCCCTGCGACGCTCTAAAAATGATTCCGTTTATACTTTCCCGGATGATGTGAAGGCCTTGCTCACTTATTTTGGTTCAGCAGAGCAGCAAAGTTATGTGAAAGCCTATCCCGGTGTTGACACGAATATTCCGATTTATATCCTCGGTTCTTCCACCGATTCTGCCTATTTAGCAGCGAGTTTGGGTCTGCCTTATGTATTTGCGTCCCACTTTGCTCCAAGATTTATGGAAGAAGCGATCTCAATCTATCGGAGTCGTTTCCAGCCATCTGAATATTTAGATAAACCTTATATGATGGTTTGCTTAAATGTCATTGCTGCTGAAACTGATGAAGAAGCTCAATACTTATCAACCACAATGCAGCAGTTTTTCCTTAATGTCGTACGTGGTACACAAAATCCGTTACAACCGCCAGTTGAAAACTTAGATGAGATTTGGACACCGATGGAAAAAGAAATGGCTGCATCGAAACAAAGTGTGACCTTAATCGGAAGTAAGGAGACTGTTCGCCAACAGTGGACGAAGTTCCAAGAGTACTATCACGTCGATGAACTCATGGCGGTATCGTATATTTATGACACAGAAAAGCAAAAACGTTCGTACGAAATCTTAAAAGAAGTGGTCGACGGAAGATAAAGCGTCAGCTTAAACGAAAAATCACCCTTTTATCAAAAGAAAGGGTGATTTTTTTCTTTAGCTATTTTCTGTTTGGAATTGAATCATAAACTCTTTGAATGCTTGACATGCTTCAACTGGGACAGCATTATAGGCTGATACGCGGCATCCGCCGATTGAGCGGTGTCCGTTTACACCAACGAAGCCTTCTTGTTTCGCTTGCTCAAGGAATTTCTTTTCTAAGTCCTTTGAAGCTAAGTTAAAAGTAAGATTCATGAGAGATCTGCTTTCCGGTAATGCATGGCCAACGTAAAAACCATTGCTAGCATCGATTGTATCGTAAATCAAGTTTGCTTTTTTTTCATTTAGCTCAGCAATGGCATTCAAACCGCCCAATTCACGAGCCCAATTTAGGACCTCTCCTAACATGTAAATCCCAAAGGTAGGCGGTGTGTTATACAAGGAATTGTTCTTAGAATGCGTGCTGTACTTTAACATTGTTGGGATATTAGCGTTAGCCTGTTCAAGCAAATCCTTGCGAATAATCACAACAGTAACACCTGAAGGACCAAGGTTCTTCTGAGCACCAGCATAAATGAGAGCAAACTTACTGACATCAATCGGCTTAGAAAGGATATCACTAGACATGTCGGCAATTAATGGAACATCACCAGTGTCTGGGAACTCTTTCCATTGGGTACCATAGATCGTATTGTTAGAAGTTAGATGTAAATAAGCATCCGATGGATCATACTGTAATTCCTTAAGCGACGGGATGCTGCGGTAGTTGCCATCTTTTGTAGAAGCCGCATGGTAAACCTCACCAAATAATTTAGCTTCCGTAAAAGCCTTCTCTGACCATGAACCAGTCATTATATATCCCGCTTTTTTTCCTGATTGTAAAAAATTCATTGGAATCATCGAAAACTGAAGACTTGCACCGCCTTGTAAGAAGAGCACTTCATGCGTATCCGGAATCGACAACAGTTCCTTTAAGTTGTCAATTGCTTGATTATGTACATCTTCATAAGCTTTACTGCGGTGACTAAGTTCCATGACAGACATTCCCGTACCTCGAAAATCAATTAGTTCTGCCTGAGCTTTTTCTAAGACAGAAATGGGTAATGCGGAAGGGCCGGCATTGAAATTATAAGTACGGTCGACTTGCAGTTTCATTTTTTTTATCACTCCATTTTTTCTTTTCTATGACTATAACACACTTATAATA
>NZ_JBALOS010000239.1:0-12762 GCF_036962765.1 Neobacillus drentensis | reverse complement strand
CGTGAACATGTGATTATTGCAACTAAAGTCGGGAACCGCTGGAATCAAGATAAGAAAGGATGGTCATGGGACCCATCAAAGTCATATATAAAGGAAGAAGTCAAACAAAGTCTTAAACGACTGGGGACGGACTATATCGATCTTTATCAGTTGCATGGCGGGACAATCGATGATCCAATTGAGGAAACCATTGAAGCGTTTGAGGAGTTAAAAGAAGAAGGCTTTATCCGCTATTATGGCATCTCATCAATTCGCCCGAATGTAATTAGGGAATATGTTAAAAAGTCTAGTATCGTTTCAGTAATGATGCAATATAGTCTCTTAGACCGCCGCCCCGAAGAAGAAGCACTGCCACTTTTACAGGAACATGGCGTTAGCGTCGTCACGCGCGGGCCACTTGCAAAAGGACTTTTAAGCGCCAAAATGCTCGAGAAGGTAACCGAGAAGGGTTATCAAGACTACAGCTTAAACGAGTTGAATGATATCTTGCCATTGCTAAAGGAAAAGGTAGCAGCCTCACGCACATTTACAGAGATCGCTCTTCAGTATAATCTCGCAAATCCCGCTGTTGCCTCTGTTGTTGCCGGTGCAAGCAGTCCTGAGCAAATTAGAAGTAATGCGAAAGCCATCAGAAGCCAGCCCCTGTCTGAGGAAGATGTTTCAATCCTAAAAGAATTAACGAAAGCAAGTATTTATAACGATCACCGATAAAAAGGAGAGCGCTCGTTTGCTCTCCTTTTTATTACTATTTATTTAAACTCCTTCCAGTTCATGCCGCTCTCATTTAATAATTCTTCAAAAGATTTGTTTTTTTCTTTTAATCTTCTTTCTTCCCGCTTTCTTTGCTCTTCTTCTTCTTTTCTTTTTTCTTCTGCTGCTTTTAGCTGCTCCTGTTGTTCTTTTAATTGTTTGAATAGATCTGGATTAATCATATCGCCAAGCGTAACCGCTGCATCATCTTTTTTGGGTTTCGATTGATTTATTTGTCTGTTTTGCTTTTTCATTCAAAACGCCTCCGTAATCAAAATTTCATTTATATTATACCATGTAATCAAACATGCCCACAGAAAAAAGCAGGCTAGTCCTAGTGAGCCTGCTCTTCCTAATATTTTGGTTCTGTTGCCACTTGGCTGTTGATTTCCGCTCTAGGCGCGTGCGGTTCGCGGGTACTAACCGCCTCCTCGGCGCTTAGCGCCTGCGGGGTCTCCCTTGCCCCGTCCTCAGCAGGAGTCTTCGCTGTATCCGCTCTAATCAACTTAGCTACAAAATCAACAGTGACCTTTAACACAGCCAATATTTTAATAAGCTTCAAGTACCACGTTTTCATCTACAGATAATGTGGCTTCCGTAGAATCGACAACCTCCTCGATTGTAAATCCTTTTGCTACTTCCACAAGCCTAAGACCAGTATCCGTCACATCCATGACAGCGCGCTCGGTGATAATCCGATTGACTACTCCTTTACCTGTCAAAGGCAGCGTACATCGTTTCAATATTTTTGATTCACCCTTTTTATTCACATGCTCCATGATTACAATTATTTTTTGTGCACCATGAACAAGATCCATCGCGCCACCCATGCCTTTAATCATCTTTCCTGGGATCATCCAATTCGCTAAATCGCCGCTTTCAGATACTTCCATTCCACCAAGGATCGCCAAATTGACATGGCCCCCGCGAATCATTGCAAACGATTCGGCGCTATCGAAATAGGCTGCACCACTAATCGCCGTAACGGTCTCTTTACCGGCATTGATTAAATCAGGATCCACCTCATCCGCATTTGGATAGGGCCCGATGCCAAGAAGACCATTTTCAGATTGCAAGACAACTTGTTTATTAGCTGACATATAGTTAGCAACAAGGGTTGGCATACCGATGCCTAGGTTTACATAAAAGCCATTTTCTATTTCCTTCTCTGCCCTGATTGCAATTCTCTCTCTTACAGAGACTTTTTCATTCGCCATTCTGCTCTCTCCCTTCCCCAAAACGATTTTCTAACAGTCAATCTCTCAATTCGTTTTTCCTGCGTTCCTTCGATAATGGTTTGCACATAGATACTTGGGGTATGAATAAAATTAGCATCCAATTCGCCTATATCATAAAGTGTTTCCACTTCAGCAATCGTCACCTTCCCAGCTGCCGCGATCATAGGATTAAAGTTTCGTGCCGTTTTGTGGTAAACAAGATTTCCCATTTTGTCACCCTTCCACGCCCTTACAAGACTAAAATCGGCCGTTAGTGCCTCTTCTAATAGATATTCTCTCCCGTTAAAAATCTTCGTTTCTTTCCCCTCCGCAATCGGGGTTCCTACTCCAGCAGGTGTATAAAATGCAGGTATCCCAGCTCCGCCTGCCCTGATTTTTTCAGCAAGTGTGCCTTGAGGCGTCAATTCTACTTCAAGTTCACCAGTTAAAACCTGTCTCTCAAACTCTTTATTTTCACCGACATAGGATCCAATCATCTTTTTGATTTGTTTATTATTTAATAGAAGTCCTAAACCCCACTCATCGATCCCGCAGTTATTTGAAATAACCGTTAAATCCTTCACGCCTTTTTCGGCTAAGGCCAGAATCAGATTTTCCGGTATCCCGCACAACCCAAATCCACCAACCATTAAGGTAGCCCCATCATGAATATCGGCAACTGCTTCTTGGAAGGATGAACAAATTTTCTTCATTTCAATAACACCCCTTAAATAAAAGATACTTATGCAAGTTCAACTATTGTAGCGACCCCTTGACCCCCGCCAATACAAAGAGTAGCCAAACCAGTTATCGCATTTCTTCGTTTCATTTCATGAATTAACGTAACTAGAATTCTCGCTCCACTTGCGCCGATTGGATGGCCAAGAGCAATTGCCCCTCCATTTACGTTTAAAATCTCTTTGTTAAACTGAAGTTCTCGGCCTACTGCCAGTGATTGTACTGCAAAAGCCTCATTAGCTTCGATTAAGTTAACGTCTTCCATAGAAACAGATGCTTTTTCCAATGCTTTTCTCACGGCTGGGACTGGTCCAATCCCCATAATACTAGGATCTACACCTGCATTGGCATTCGCTTTTATCGTCACTAAAGGTTTAAGTCCTAGTTCCTCTGCTTTTTTCTTACTCATCACGACAACTGCAGCTGCGCCATCATTAATTCCGGAAGCATTTCCTGCCGTCACACTGCCATCCTTTTTAAAGGCAGGACGCAATCCGGCCAATTTCTCCACCGTAGTTCCTTTTTTCGGATATTCATCTGTAGCAAAAATAAGCGGGTCACCTTTACGTTGCGGAATTACGACCGGGACAATTTCATCTTTAAATCTTCCTGCTTCAATGGCATTGACTGCCTTTTCCTGACTCCAAGCTGAAAATTCATCCTGCTCTTCTCTTGTAATTGAGTATTTGCTTGCCAAGTTTTCTGCCGTCATCCCCATATGATAGTCGTTAAACACACAAGTGAGTCCATCAGATGTTAACGTATCAACTAATTTCTGGTCCCCCATTTTAAAGCCATCACGGGCATTTTTTAACAAGAAAGGTGCTTGGCTCATATTTTCCATTCCCCCGGCGACAACTATCTCTGCATCTCCAGCTAATATAGCCTGGGTCGCTAGGTGGACTGCCTTTAAACCGGAACCGCAAACTTTATTAATCGTCACCGCGGAAACGCTTTCAGGAATTCCCGCTTTAATGGCAGCCTGTCTTGCCGGGTTTTGACCCAGTCCTGCTTGGAGGACATTCCCCATAATAACCTCATCGACCTGATCTGGATTTACCCCTGCTCCTTGTAGCGCCCCTTTGATTACCGTCGCTCCTAATTCAGGTGCAGATACATTTTTTAAGGTCCCATTAATATTTCCAAGTGCCGTACGAACTGCACTGACTATGACTACTTCTGTTTGACTCATTTTTGTTTCTCCTCTCGCCTTTTTTCCTTTACTATTTCTATTAAAACGCTGAAATTCCTCTTATTTTGTCAAAATTTCTATTATTCTTGCATTTTTAAAATTAACACTACTACAATGAAAGTATGATTATTGGAGGTGGAAAATGAATGCTAAATTTACCTAAAAAGGTCACAATTATCGAAGTCGGCCCTCGTGATGGGCTTCAAAATGAAAAGTTATTTGTATCAACTGATATTAAAAAACAATTTATTGGAGGATTAAGGAAGGCTGGTCTTCAGGAAATGGAGCTCACGTCGTTTGTGTCACCAAAATGGGTGCCTCAAATGAGTGATGCTGCTGAAATTGTAGCTGACTGCCTTGATGCTGATGGTAGAAATATTGTTCTAGCTCCGAACCGTAAAGGGATCGACAGGGTATACTCTACCGATTGCCAAGCTGTTGCTGTGTTTGTTGGCGTCAGCAATAGCTTTAATCTTAAAAATATTAATAAATCAACAAAGGATAGTATGGCGGAATTGAAACCGATCATCATTGAATTAAAAAATAAGAATTATTTTGTCCGGGCCTGCATATCTACAGCTTTTTATTGTCCATATGAGGGGAAAATCGATGAGAGTGATACGATAAAGCTTTGCCAGGAATTTGTTGACGCCGGTGTCGATGAATTAAGTGTTGCCGATACCATCGGGATGGCAACACCCGACGAAAGCTTTGCTTTATTTTCTCAATTAAAAAATCTTTTTCCTCATACACTCTTAACCGCACATTTTCATGACACACGAAAGCTCGCCCTTGCGAACATTTTAGCATCTCTCCAGGCAGGGATCAATCGGTTTGATACGTCTGCCGGCGGCTTGGGCGGTTGTCCATTTGCACCTGGTGCTTCTGGAAATGTAGCAACGGAGGATGTGGTTTATATGCTTGAACGAATGCGGATTGATACTGGGGTTGATTTGAATCAACTGATTGATGCGATTGAAGTCGTACGTCCTCATCTTTCCAGGCAAATTGAAAGCGGATACTATCGCCTTCATGCGCAAACTGTCTAAATTTACTTTCTGTGAATAATCAGTCTTCTACTAATGCATCTTATTAATTGAGACTAGCTTGAAGGGAGACTGATTATTTTGAGCCAAAAACGTGATAAAGGTTCCAGTCAAAAAGGAAAAAACTATGCTGACACAGCAGGTGGAGGGCAGCGGGTGATGGCCGCTGAAGAAGTCGAAAAAGCCATCCACCCTACCAAAAGACAAAACTCAGAGCAATCATAACTTTTAAACTCAAGGCTGTGTCAATGGTTATTGCTGATATTTTAGCCATGTTGATTGGAACGGATACAGCGAGACTCCTGCGGGAGTACGGGGCTGGTGAGACCCCACAGGCGCTATGCGCCGAGGAGGCGGTTAGTACCCGCGAACCGCACGCGCCTGGAGCGTAAATCAACATCCGAGAATAGCACAGCCAAACTCAAAAAGCCGCTCGTTGGTGTCAGCGGCTTTTTCTATGCTAAAATAAATACTGTTAATTTATGGGCGCTGGGTGCTTATTTTACATATGTTAATATAAATACTACGGGAGGTGCCATTAATGAAGAAGGCATTCCGAACCTTGTTCATCTTGTTGTTTTTCTGGTTATCTCTTGGTTTGTATTTTACAAACCGTCTCATGTATATGAAAAAGAAGGATGAGGATTTAATTTTAAGACGGGAGAAAGAGGCAGGCAGGTATAATCCCGAGGAATTTGAGTCCCTTCCAAAGCGGGACATTGATATTCCTTCCCCTTTTGGTTATATGATTAAAGCTCTTCTTGTTGAACCGCACCAGACCAATCGTTATATTATTATTTCTCATGGTGTGACCGAAACGAAAATTAATTCGATTAAATACGCAAATCTGTTTTTAGCGCGGGGATTTAATACGTTAATTTATGACCATCGCCGCCACGGGGAATCCGGCGGCAAAACCACAAGCTTTGGTCATTATGAAAAATTTGATTTAAAAACTGTCGTCGATTGGCTCAAAAAAGAAAAAGGACCTCAGCTTGAACTCGGTATTCACGGCGAATCGATGGGGGCCGCTACCATGCTTCTATATGCTGGGCTTCTTGAGGACGGGGCTGATTTTTATATTGCTGATTGTCCATTTTCGGATTTTAAGGAGCAGCTTGCCTATTTAATTAAAAAGGATTTTAAGCTCGTCCCTAGTCTTTTATTGCCGATCGGTGATGCACTTTTACGACTCCGAGACAAATATTCGATTCGAAATGTATCGCCGATTTCAGTTATTGAAAATATCAAACATCCGATTTTGTTTATACACAGCCAAAAGGATGATTTTATTCTCCCGACAATGACAAAGGATTTATTTGAGCAAAAAAAGGGGCCTAAAATGCTTTATTTAGCGGCTAACGGCCGCCATGCCCAGTCATTTAACGAAAACCGGGCTGATTATGAACGAGTGATTGATGAATTTTTACAAAAGTATGTTGACCATGCGTTGCCAAACTAAAAACAGACTGTCCAAAATGGATCAGTCTGTTTTTTCTTTAATTATTAAACTCATATGGCCATTTAGGATTTGCTGCGGGCTTTTTAGTTGAAAGCAATTAGCCGTAGGGGAAAAATCAATTTTCATTTGCTCATCGAAAAAAACAGTTTTTGATTTTTCTACATAAATCGTTCGCTCATTTGTCTCAATCTCGATATCTGTAGTTTCTAATTCCGGGATAAACCACAAAGCCACTACTCCATTCACGGCACAACCACAGCCGTCGGTATCGTATTTTAGTTTTAAGTACCCTTCTCGACCGTTAATTCTCTCATTTATTTTTTCAGCTGCTGCTGTAGTTATCGTTATCTCCAAGTTGATTGCTCCCCTCTTTTTTAGCATATGGTGATTGTACCACAGGTTTGGTAAAGTTGTTTCTTCTTTGCTTATGGATTTAGTTGCTTTTTCCTTCTTTTCCATTTAATCTCATAATTATTAGGAATTTAAAATAAAGGGGTGCTTTTCATGTCAAAAACACAAATCAAGGTAAACGATAACGGGTCACTGAGAATTACAGGTGATTTAGAATTATTTGATGGCGAAGGCAACGTCTATACAACAAAGCCATCCTTTTCCCTCTGCCGCTGTGGTTTGTCCAATAACAAACCATTTTGCGACGGCTCACATAAAGGAAAATTTCAATCCCAGGTGCGGGTGCCTAAAGAAGAATAAGTAAAAACAGAGCGGCTTCATAATACGAAGCCGCTCTTTCTATACTTCTGTCAGCCGGATATCGGCAATGGCATCCATCGGAATCCGGTGCACTTCTTCAAAGCGGTCTTTCACATGAAGCCTCTGTGCCAGTTCGTCCCAGTAATGGATTTTGCCAATCACGATTTCGTAGTTCCGATTCCGGTAATGGGTGATCGTAACATACTGATCATATTCAACCGCTTCGGACAAGATCTCGTTCATCAGTTCCAGCTGCTGTTCATCCATCTCTCGTTTCTGCTCGTACAGATCCTCTTTCACCCAATCCCTGAGCAATTTCACGTGCTCAGGAAGCATCATCGACGTCCATTTAATCCTTCCGCGGTCACGAATCATACGCCTTTCCTTCTTTCCATACTAACAAAATTATTTAACTATCTTTTATGTCCTCCAACTAACGCCGCTCGATGCCTTGC
Source organism: Neobacillus drentensis (assembly GCF_036962765.1). GTDB lineage: Bacteria > Bacillota > Bacilli > Bacillales > Cytobacillaceae > Neobacillus > Neobacillus drentensis_C. The sequence continues at coordinate 5,191 of NZ_JBALOS010000239.1, read as the reverse complement.
CGTTCCAGCAGCTGTATAAGAAACAGCACGCAACAAGGACCCTGAGCCAAAACGTCTGCGAACCGTATCTACTACATAGCCAAGTTCTCGCCTCTTATAGGCACCCATGTCGAAAAGATCAAGCTGCAGTTCACGGTCATCAACAATATTACTGATGGCAATCGAGATTTGCCGCACCGTCTTTCCGGAGTAATGCTCATGAAATAATTCAAGACAGACACGATAAAGCTCCATCGTCACATTCGTTGGCTGACCGATTGTTCTAGAGCGATGAAAACCGCCGCCAAACTCGTCTTGGCTGTAGCCAACTCCGAGGCTAATCGTTCGCCCTGCCTTTCGATGCGTCCGTGCCCGCCTTGCGACTTCCTCACACATTTCTAAAATGACCGTCTTAATTTCCGCTTCCTCCTTATAGTCCCTTAACAGAATTTGACTTTTCCCGAAGCTAATCTGTCCCTGGATAAGCGGTGCCCCCAAATCAGAAAGGTCGACACCCCAGGCATGATAATAAAGCTGATTCCCCATGATGCCGAATTTCTTTTCTAACTTTTCTAAATCATAGCGGGCTAGTTGACCGACAGTAAAAATGCCCATTCCATTTAATGTTTTTTCAACGCGTCTGCCAATCCCCCACATTTCCCTGAGCGGCGACACATTCCAAAGCTTTGTTTGAACATCTTCATATGTCCATTCCGCCACTCCTTTTTTCTTAGCATCAAGGTCAAGACAAAGTTTCGACAGTAACATGTTAGGACCTATTCCAACAGCACATGGCAGTTGAAACTCCCGCTCAATATCATCCTTTATTTTTTGGGCAATCGTTTGGGCATCCCCCCATAAATGAATAGCACCATCGACTTTAATAAAGCTTTCATCCACGCTATAGACATGGATGGCTTCTTTTGGAACATAGCGGTTAAATACACGGGAAATTTCTGTGGCAATACGCAAATACGTCGCCATTTTGGGCTCAACAATTTGAATCCTAGGGTCTTTGGGAATCTCGAACATCCGGGAACCCGTTTTGATGCCAAATTCTTTTTTCATCCGCGGCGAAGCAGCAAGAACAATACTTCCCTGCCGCTCTTTTTGACCGACCACAGCTAGATAACACTCCATAGGATCAAGCCCCCGCATGACAGCCGAACAACTGGCATAGAAGCTCTTCATGTCCACACATAAAATTTTATTTTGCGGCAGTGCGCTGTAATCCACCATGACTTATCCTCCACAACTCAAATATCGAACATCTGTTCCTTTTTATTATATTCATTATCATAAGCGAATATGCGTTCGTATTCAATGGAAATTTTTTTTACACTTTTTTCGTTTATGGAAGTTGAAGAAAAAATAGTATAATGTTTGTGAGGTGCATGTTTATGGATAAAAAACTAGTAGTTAAGATGATCAAAAATTGTTTTAAACAATATTATGAAGCAGACTCTATGCCGATTGGTGAAAAGGATTTAGAAGAGCTTACAAAACGAATTTTCCAATTAAAAGAGGAGGAACCGACTGCAGACTTATATGAGGTCATAAATGATACAGTGTATGAATATTTAACAGGCTGACTGTACCGCAAAAAACAAAAAAAGCCCCAGATAGAGAGGCTTCCACGTAATGTCTATTTCTGATTAAAAGCACGTCTGCCAAGCCGCTCAAATAGCCTAGGGAAGAGTACGTACACAACGCTTCCCATATTCATCCAACGCGGCAGATTAATCTCCCTTGTTTTCGTCAGTATGCTGTCAACAACCTTTTGGGCGACATACTCGGGTTTAAGCATAAATCGCTGCACATTTTTAACATAGGTGCCCTTTTCGTCAGCAATATTAAAAAAATTGGTAGCAATCGGTCCAGGATTCACTGAGGTCACAAGTACATTAAAATCAGCTAACTCCATCCGCAGTGAGTTTGTGTAACCAAGAACAGCATGCTTTGAGGCTGAATAGACACTCGATTTGGGAGTGGCAATTTTCCCCGCCTGTGAGGCAATATTAATAATATGGCCAAAACGCCTATCACGCATTTTCGGCAGCACCATGCTTGTGCAAGCCATAAGCCCAACCACATTGACATCAAACATGCCTTTAATTTCATCCAATGTCGTCAAGTGAGCTTCACGGAAAATTCCAAAGCCGGCATTATTGACAAGGATATCAATATCACCAATTGTATCGAAAATCAGTTGGAAAACCGTCTGCACCTGTTCTGTGTCCGACACATCCAGCTGAAAAAAATCCACTTTAACCTGATGCTTTTGCTGTAATTCAGTTTGCAACTGCTCGAGTTTACCGATACTCCGGGCTAATAGCACCAGATTGGCCCCACTTGATGCACAAAGCTTGGCGATTTCCGCACCGATTCCTCCCGATGCACCAGTGATCACGATCGTTTTACCCTTCAATTGTTCCCTAACCATTTTTTACACCTCATCTGAGTTGATCCACTGTTAAAGCTTAGCTTGATAAAGAACGGGATTTGTACCCTTACTAATAATCTCCCCGATTGATGATAGATAGTCAAGTTGTGCGACAGTTTCTGAAATTGTCAACATCAGTTCGCGCTGATAAACAGACGGAAACAGGCGTTTACAAATTTCAAAGACGGTAAGTTCTTCTTCTTTTAACCAGCAGTGGACCGTCATTGCCCGTTCATGTTGGCGAATCAATCGTTTATCAACCAACTCTGCTAACTTGTAAACTTCTTCACCATGACCTGTGTAGACACATTGAATGGAATACGCAAGCAATTTCTTCATCGAGTCATTATGCTGCAGTTGTGGTTTTGGCCTTTCAGTTTCACCTGGGGCTGGCGGTTCGAGCAATGGATTCGGAGAAATATGAGCTAAGATTAAATCTCCGCCAATTAAAATTCCATCCTTTTCTCGGTAGAGTGCAATGTGACTTTGAGCGTGACCCGGCGTTTCTATTACCTTCCACTCATTTAATCCAGGGGGTATCATCCCCTCAACAAGATGTCCCGTCAACGAGCGGTTACAAGAATACTTCATTGATTTCCTTAACTTAGCCAGCAACGAAAAATACTCCTCAGGGAGACCGAACTTAAAAAAATGTTTACGGAAGAATTCTTCTTGTTCTTGAAAAAAAGCTTCGGTTGGATGAATCCATCGTTCATTCAGATAATGGCCATATACTTCTAAGGAATCTGGAAAAAAGTCAAGCATCCCAACGTGGTCAGGGTGATGATGAGTTAGAATGACCTGCTCGATATCATCCGGACTTAAGCCTAGCTCCCCCAATTGCTCCTTAAATGACATCCAGGACTGTTCCGTTTTTACGCCCGCATCCACAAGTGTTAGTCGTTCGCCTTTAATCAAATAGACGTTGACATCCCCGACCGCAAAAGGAGTCGGCACCGTAATTTTTGCAATTCCGTCTTTCCATTTTGTCATTACATTATCCCCTTAACATTATTGTCAAATAAAGAATCCATTGATATAGATATGAGCATTATGTGACATTTATTATATATACTAAAGTGTAGCGACTTTTTGACCAATTGTCATTATTTTCCCATAATTTTTTAGAAAAAATAAAAAATTCAATAAATTAACTATTGACAGATAGGTTGTTTATCTAGCATAATCTAATAAAATTTGATTCGTTAAAGCGATGAATAAGGCCAGTAAATGAGAAATGGCGCAAGAGAGTGAAGTTCGACGGCTGAAAGACTTCACCGCCCTCTTAATCATTGAACCTACCTTAGGAGCACTTAGGAAAACCTAACGCATCTCCGGCGTTACCGGAGTCGAGTGAACCCTTCTTGAAATGTAAGCGAGGGTAAATGAAGGTGGTACCACGGAAGCTAAACCTTTCGTCCTTTATGGATGAAGGTTTTTTTGTTTTTATCGACAAAATAAAGGAGGAACAATCATGAAAAAAATCGCAATTGTTGGTGCAGGATCAATGGCTGAAGCATTCATTTCAGGAATTCTTGAAAATGGTTTTATTGATAAAAAAAATATTTGGATTACAAACAATTCAAATCAAGAAAGATTATCTAATTTAGAAACTCGTTATGGAATTCGAACGACCTATAATTTGAATGAACTGTTTGATCAAGCAGACATTGTAATGTTAGCAATGAAACCAAAGGACGTCGCGTCTGCGATTCAATCGATTCGTGAACACTTAACTGAGCAAATGCTTGTCGTCTCTGTCTTAGCAGGTGTATCGATGGATACGATTGAAACGTTGGCAAGAATACCACTTGCAATTGTAAGGTCAATGCCAAATACCTCGGCTGCTGTTGGAAAGTCAGCCACCGCTGTAGCCGTAAATCATCGTGTGACACAGCAGCAGTTAGAAACAACCAAGAACCTATTTGGAACCGTTGGCTTGGCATCTTTTGTAGCAGAAGAGCAGTTAGATGCTGTTACTGGACTTTCCGGAAGCGGGCCCGCCTACATTTATTATCTAATTGAAGCTATGGAAAAAAGTGCGGTGGAAGTAGGTCTTGAAAAAGAAATGGCTAGTGAACTAATCGTCCAAACACTCCTTGGTGCGGCAGAAATGGTGAAAAACTCAAGTAAGTCCTCTACCCAGCTTCGTAAAGAAGTAACAAGCCCTGGCGGAACAACAGAGGCCGGTATTAAAGTACTTGAAGAACATGGGGTCCATGAAGCATTCATTTCATGTATCAAAGCAGCAACGGCCCAATCAAAAAAGATGGGCGCCGAATTAAGTTCTAAGCTTCAGACTGCCGACCAGCCTTCCTAAATTTGATTTTTCCCTTTATTGGATTAAACTAGTTAAAAAAGCTAGGGAAGTGTCAGGCATGCTAACCATCTTATTTTCCTTAGGTATTCTAGTATGGATTATTTTTCTTATAGACGGACTGATTGGTTTACGAAAAATAGATCAATTAGAAAATGAAGAAGAATTAGAGCTTGGACCGCTGTTGTCTGTCGTGGTTGCTGCACGTAACGAGGAAAAGCAAATAGCTGCAAGTATTCTCAGTCAGTTAGAGCAAACCTACAAACATGTGGAATGGATTCTTGTCAATGATCGCTCAACTGACACAACTGGAACCATCATGGAAGAATTAACAAAAAAAGACCCGCGGATAAAGGTCATCCATATTTATAAATTGCCTAAGGGCTGGCTTGGGAAGAATAACGCATTATACACAGGTACAAATCAGGCTTCGGGTGGTCAATGGCTGTTGT
>NZ_JBALOS010000238.1:1523-1769 GCF_036962765.1 Neobacillus drentensis | reverse complement strand
AGAAAATCATTAATGAAAAACATAAACGAAGACCTGCTGATGAGCAACCCTGAGATATAATAAATTTATATTGGGGTACTGAAAATTTAAGATGCCAAATGAGGTGGCTTTTTTTTTGACTAACGTAAGCAGGTTAGTGGAGTAAGATACATACTGTTGTTATGAATAAAGGGTTTTACAAATATTTAAAGAATATATAAAAATACGTTATGGCGAGGTGATTTTATGAACATAGGTAGAGAGTAT
>NZ_JBALOS010000238.1:0-1503 GCF_036962765.1 Neobacillus drentensis | reverse complement strand
TTATGGAAGCAAAAATAACCACTGAAAAAGCAATAGAGCAATTAACCGAAAGCGAATTATTTTGGTCTCTGAATGAAGAGTCCAATAGTGTCGCCATTATAGTGAAACACATGAGTGGTAATATGGTGTCTCGCTGGACTGATTTCTTTACAACTGACGGGGAAAAACCTTATCGAAATCGTGATGATGAATTTGTGGGAGATATTCAAACCAAAGAGCAGGTGATGGAACTGTGGGAACTTGGGTGGGATACCTTTTTGACTGCATTGAAAGATATTGACGAAGAACACCTATTAAAAACAATTAATATCCGAAATGAACCACATTCAGTTATAGAAGCTATTGAACGCCAAATGTACCATTATTCTTACCATGTTGGGCAAATTGTTTACTTAGCAAAAATTATAAGATCAAGTGATTGGAAGACACTAACTATTCCTCGGAAAAAGTAATAATTGGTTCTTGTTGATTAATAATTCATGATGGTGGCACCTCTAGCAGGGAATAGATTTTTGTCCGTGGTGTGGTACTAAGCTATATATTTTGGATACTTTCTTCTTTCACTATCGGGTGCATTACTTAAAGTTCCTGCTGCGGTTTCCTTGAACTATGCAAAAAACCTCTCAAAATTCCTATTAATTTAGGAATTTCACGAGAGGTTTATTTTATATGTTGCTCTTCGAAAAATAATCCCGAGTATCTTTACGTATTTGTTTGGGTAAAACACGTTCAAGCTCTTCATTTAACCATGACAGTGTTTTATTACGCAAATAATCACGCATTTTTTCTTCCGCAGAGAGCATAACTAAATTGATGGTACAAGAGGAGGGAGCTGAACAACAGTTTTCTCTATACAAATAACCATTATCTTTAATATTTTTACATTGAAAAATTGGCTTAGGACCTTCAACTGCTTCAACTACATCCCAAAAGGAAATATCTTCTGGGGACTTAGATAACCTATACCCTCCTTTTACACCAGGGACAGAACTTACGATGCCTGCCTTAGATAATTTACCGAAAACTTTTGAAAGAAATGTCTCAGGAAGTCCTTGGAATTCTGCCAAATCCTTTATCCCAACACTTTCCTTGGAAGGAAGAGCAATTAAATAAACCAGACAATGTAAAGCATATTCAACACCGACACTATACTGCATATAAACTCACCTGCTTTTGGTTTTAAGGGTTATCAAATTGTATCTTAGGAGTATTTAGAGTGTTAGTCAAATGAAAGAAATCTATTTTGGGTAAATCATATTCATTTGACAAAAATAATCATAGCATATATTATAGACAATGTTAATCGACGATTAACTTAGTCTTTAATTAGAACCTAAAATTCTTAAAGGGGAAATAAAAATGATCAAAACACTTATCATTAATGCACATCCAAAAATAGATGATACTTCTTCAGTTAGCTTGCAGGTTTTTAACCACTTTTTTGAAAGCTTATAAAGAATTAATTCCTGATAGCGAAATAATTGAACAGATTAACTTGTACAG
>NZ_JBALOS010000237.1:0-12120 GCF_036962765.1 Neobacillus drentensis | reverse complement strand
GCCATCTTTCTGGTGGAAATCAACAAAAGATTGTTTTATCGAAGTATCTAGAGACAAAACCAAAAGTCATTATTTTAGATGAACCGACACGAGGAATTGATGCTGGTGCTCGTGGGGATATTTATAGAATTATTAATGACTTAAAGAATAATGGATTAGCGGTTATTTTGATTTCTTCAGATACAGAAGAAATTGTTCAACTAAGTGATCGTGTCCTTGTTATGCACGAAGGCCAGATAACCTCTTCGATTGAAAAAGAAGATTTAACTGTTGACTCCATAACCTCGGCTGCATTCGGGATTAAAAAGGAGTGGAAGGCTCTATGAATCTCTTATCTAAGGTTATGAAGGCAAGAGAAGTCTCCATTATTATTCTCATTATTGTGTTTATAGGAATTGTGGGGGCGATTAATAGTAAATTTGTCTCCGGTAACAGTTTACTGCTTTTAGTTAGTAGCAGCGTCATTTTACTCATATTAGCTGTTGGTCAATCCTTTGTCTTGTTAACATCAGAAATAGATGTGTCTGTTGGATCGATTATGGGCATATCGGCAGCTGTTTGCGGCTTATTATTAACAAATGGTGTTTCAGGAGGGATTGCTGCTGCACTAGTATTAATGGTTGGAATCCTTGCTGGTCTTTTTAATGGGATTGGAGTTGCCTTCCTTAAAATCCCGGCAATTATTATGACATTAGGTACTTTAGGTATATTAAGAGGTTTAATGATTATTTTAACAGACGGAGAGTGGATTGAGGACATTCCTAATTATTTCAAAAAACTTTCAGGAGCCGAATTCATGGGCCTTCCTTTCCCTATCTGGCTTGGGATTATTATTCTTGTTTCGGCATTTCTTTTTCTAAAGCTGAACAAATTTGGCCGTTATTTCTATGCCGTTGGGGATAATGCTGAAGGTGCTAGATTAATTGGAATACCTGTTTCCATGATAAGAGTTATCGCATTTATGCTTTCTGGGCTTTCCGCCTCCATAGCTGGGATGATTTTTGTTATGAACATAGGGTTCGTCCCTAACCAAACGGGCAATGGTATGGAACTTCAAGTTATTGCTGCAGCTGTATTAGGCGGTGTAAGTCTTAACGGGGGACTGGGGACAGTGTTTGGAGCAGGGCTGGGTGCAATATTCCTAACTGCTATAAATAGTTCATTAATCTACTTAAAAATACCAGCTTATTGGAACAATGCGATATCAGGATTTTTATTACTGTTTATTGTAATTAGTGATACTAGATTTCAAAGCTTTATAAAAACAAACCAATTTAAAAAGGGGAAAAAAATTAATCAAAAAGCAAATGGTTTAAAAGGAGGGACTCAAACTGATGACAAAACTGACCAAGCCGCTCTTTAGGTGGGAAGGTGCACTGGTTATTTTCCTAGTCATTGAAATTATTTTCTTCAGTGTGATGAATCCGGACTTTTTGAACTTCACCAATCTATTATTTAGCATGAATGACTATGTATATATCGGACTGGCTGCTATTCCGATGACCTACGTCATTATCACTGGCGGAATCGATGTATCGATTGGATCAACAATTGGATTAACCTCCATTTCCATTGGTGTTCTCTGGACCAACGGAGTAGAGGTATGGCTGGCGGTTTTGATAGCTTTAGTGATAAGCGCCTGTGCTGGCGGTGTGAATGGAATAATTGTTGCGAATAGTAACGTCCAGCCCTTGGTTGTTACTCTTGGCAGCATGTTTCTTTTCTCTGGGATTGCCTTAGTCATTTCCGGTGGCAGCAGTGCATCTGGGTATGAAGGAATCAGTGGTTTTCCTGACTCATTTGTTCAATTAGCAAATGGTGAAACCTTTGGCTTGCCTAATCCATTATTATTTTTTGTCTTCTTTATGATTGTATTTGCTGTTATTTTACACCTCACACGATTTGGCAGACAGGTGTTCCTCATTGGTATTAACATTAAAGCAGCCCGTTTCAGCGGAATCGGTACTAAGTCCATTTTGATTTGGTCCTATGTTATTGCAGGTTTAGGAGGTGGTATCAGTGGTGTAGTCTTAACATCCTACTTCAGTTCAGCGAGGTCGGACCTTGGGACAGAAGCGGTTTTGCCTGTCATTACTGCCGTCGTCTTAGGAGGGACTAGTATTACAGGTGGAAAGGGCAGCGTTGTTGGAACAGGAGTTGCAAGTATTGTTATTGGGATGATGCAATATGGTCTACAAATGATGAGTATGACCAATCAAGAAACAAGTGTGGTTATTGGTTTTTTATTAATCATCGCCGTTTTACTTCGATTAACCAATTGGCGTAATTTCCAACTATTATTTAAAAAATTAAATAATAAAAAGGATCTTGTGAAAGAGTCCTAAAAAGGGAGTGTAGATTAATGAAGAAATCAGCATTATTAAAGCTATTCACAGTTGTTTTATCGGCATTGTTCCTACTTGCAGCATGCAGCAGCGGCGGAGAAAAGACTTCAGGCGGGGAAAAAACAAACAAGAAAAATATTAAATTAGCATTTATCCCTAAACTTACTGGTGTTGGATTTTTCACATCTGGCGGGCAGGGTGCTAAAGAAATGGCTAAAGAACTTGGAGTTGAATTAACTTATGATGGACCAAGCGAAGCTTCTGTTGCTGGACAGGTAAAATACATTAATAACTTTGTAAACCAAGGTTATAAAGCCCTGATGATTTCATCTACCTCTGTAGACGGCTTAAACCAAGCATTAGATCGTGCGAAGAAGCGTGGAGTTAAAATCTTAACTTGGGACTCAGACGTAAATCCAGAACACCGTTCATTCTATATTAACCAAGGAACTCCGGACCAACTAGGTGGAATGCTCATTGATATGACTGCCGAACAAATTCCAGATAAGGCCAAAGTAGCTTTCTTCTATTCTAGTCCAACGGTTACAGACCAAAACCAATGGGTTGAGGCAGCTAAAGCAAAAATAAAAGCTGAACATCCAGGCTGGGAAATTGTGACGACACAGTATGGAGAAAATGATGCCCAAAAATCATTAACTGTTGGTCAAAATATTATTAAGACGTATCCTGATATTGATGCAGTCATTTGTCCTGATGCTACTGCATTACCTGCTATGGCTCAAGCCGCAGAAAATCTTAAAGTGGCAGGGAAGATTGCCATCACAGGTTTTTCAACACCAAACGTTATGAGAGATTTTGTGAAACGTGATACTGTAAAACAATTCGGACTCTGGGATGTTAAAAAGCAGGGTGCCCTTGCAGCTTATGTTGCATACTTAATGACGGTTGAAGGCAAGGATCTAAAAGTTGGCGATGAGTTTGAAGTACCCAATATAGGTCATGTTAAAATCGAGCCTAACACAATCCAAGGGTATGATTACACAGATGACCACAGTGGAATCATCTTATTGCCAGAACGAGTTGTTTTTAAGAAGGATAATATTGATAATTACGATTTCTAACATAGAAGGAAGACTGCCTAAGCTGGCAGTTTTTCTTTTAGAAGGCAGAAAGTGATGTTTGAAATTAATCCAATTTAGAGGTCATTTCATAAGTATTTCCTGTTATAAAAGAGCAATTGCTGTAATGGCCGCATCTACATCAATTGGTCATTTTGTTTCGCTTAATGAAAAGGAGTCTTTTGATGTAGAGTACTGGCCGCTCGAATTATATAAAGTAGGTTTTGATAAAGAAAAGAAGTAATTACTTGATGAATATGAATTACCAACGTATAATGCGAATGCAAAACCTAAAAAAACCTTGCCAATTACTGGCAAGGTTTTTGTGAGCAAAATTAATTTTGGAGGGGACTTAGTGAGAAAAATTACCTTATCAAATGGAAACATGGTCGAAGTGGAATGTTTAAGCTGCGCCTTAACTAGTGGATTGATTGAGCCGGATGGCGGGGTCGTCTATGAAACAGAATATTTCCATGCCCATCAAGATGTGGCTTACCCGATTAAGGGATTAATGATCGTCGCATCCAAGCGGCATATTACATGTCTTGATGAATTGACGGAAGCCGAAAAGATTGATTACATAAATATCCTCACCAAAATTAGAAAAGCCCAAAGAGAAGTCCTTGGGATTGAAAATGTTTATTACTTTTATAACGAAGATACCACCCATCATTTTCACATGTGGATGGTCCCGCGCTATGAGTGGATGTACCGATTTGGCCGTTCTGTTGAATCGGTGCGACCCGTTTTGCTCCATGCTAGAAATGAAATGAATCATGGAGCAAATCTCCAAGAAGTGATGGAAAGTATTAAAAAGCTGACGCTTGAGCTAAATAAATAGTGATTCCAACATGCAGGAAGGAAACTTAATTTCCTACATGATTGCTTTCTGCTTTAGCGGCATCAACCATGAGAATAATGGCCGAGATAATATGCATAGCCATCCCTACAAACGGAATCCAGCCTATACAAGAAGTTATGATTCCAAGGACACTACCAGTAATTGACCCGCTGCCCTCTTTTTTGGTAATCACCAACGTAACAATATGTAATATTAACATGATTGCTAGAGGGGTCCATACAAGACTGAGAACGATCGAACCTCCAAGTACAGGAATTCCGAGTAATGCTTCAAGCCCACCTGAAACCCATTTCAGTATCCTTGATGTTGACATAAAATCCCTCCAATAATTAGTTAGTTTTACTCTATTCATAAACCTTACGTTTTCATTCTATTCATACTCTATGTGAAATTAGAACAAAGTCCCATACTCATTTCATGAGTATAGGACTTTGTTAGTTTATAAAAGGGCCTTAGTTCCATTCTGTGTGAAAGACGCCTTCCATATCGGTACGCTCATACGTATGGGCCCCGAAGTAATCCCGTTGAGCCTGTAAAAGGTTGGCATTCGAATGGCCTCTTCGATAACTATCGAAATAAGAAAGGGAAGCACTTAAACACGGGAAGGAAATCCCTGAATTAATTCCCTCACATACGATTTTTCTTAAACCTGATTGATACTCTTTTACTTTTTCAGCAAAAAATGGGGCGATTAATAAATTTTTCAGATTTGCTTGTCCTTGATAGGCTTCGCTTATTACATTTAAAAACTCGGCACGAATGATGCAGCCGCCGCGGAAAATAAGCGCAATCTCTTCCAAAGGCAAGTTCCAGTCATAAAGGTCAGAAGTCATTTTATATTGTGTAAACCCTTGGGCGTAGGCACAAACTTTGCCCATATATAATGCTACTCTAACGTATTCAATCCACAAATCTTTATCTAACAACGACTGATTCATTTCCGGTCCAGTTAAAATATCATCCGCAATAACACGTTCTTCTTTTAAAGCAGATACATAGCGGGAGAACAATGACTCGGTAATAATGGAAAGGGGAATCCCGTTATCAATCGCTTGAATACTTGTCCATTTACCTGTTCCTTTTTGCCCCACTTTATCAAGGATAACATCGACCAGTGGTAAGCCGGTTTTTTCATCCTTTTTCTTTAAAATTTCCGCGGTGATTTCGATGAGGTAACTTTTCAATTCGCCCTGATTCCAAGTTTCAAAAATATCCGCAATTTCATTCACAGATAACTGTAATCTTTCCCTTAAAAAAGTATAGGCTTCAGCAATAAGCTGCATATCAGCATACTCGATCCCATTATGAACCATTTTCACAAAGTGCCCGGCACCTTTTGGGCCAATATATGTACAACATGGGGTATCCTCGACTTGGGCGGCTATCTTCGTAAGAATAGGTGCTGCTTTTTCATACACTTCCTTATCCCCGCCAGGCATAATCGAAGGACCCGTTAAAGCGCCAACTTCACCACCAGAAATACCAATTCCTAAATAATCAATTCCTTTTGACTTTAAATCATCATATCTTCGGGCCGTATCTTCATAATGGGAGTTACCGCCATCCATGATAATATCACCAGGCTCAAGAAAAGGAACCAATGATGAAATCACTGAATCAATCGCTGCCCCAGCAGTCACCATAAGGAAGACCTTTCTAGGTGTTTCCAAGGATTGAACAAAACTTTGCACGTCGTAGTACGGATCGATAGATTGATTTTCGATTCTATCCAAAAGTTTATCTGTTAAATCTCTCGTGTAATTATAGACAGCTACTTTTTCCCCTTTGTTTGCCATATTTAAGGCAATATTACTGCCCATTACCCCTAAACCAATAACTCCAATTGTATTGTGCATTTCACTTTCGACTCCTTTAATAAAAATGAAAGGGCAGTAAATCCACCGCATATCATACTTAGCGGATTCTAAGCATAAGAGGAGGATACTGCCTTGACTAACTGCCAAAAGTGGGGGTACATTTACCTCCCACTTTTGGATATCTTTCTTAAACGATTAAACTTAGTAGTAAAATAAATCCTAATCCACAAACAGAAATAATCGTCTCAAGTAATGTCCATGTTGCAAATGTTTCTTTCATGCTTAAACCAAAATACTCTTTAAACATCCAGAAACCAGCATCATTAACGTGTGAAGCAATTAAGCTGCCCGCTCCAGTAGCAAGTACAACTAATGCCAGGTTAACGTCTGTTTGACCTAACATTGGGATGACTAAACCAGCGGTGGTTAAAGCGGCAACCGTTGCAGATCCTAGAGAAATTCGTAATATTGCCGCGATGATCCAGGCAAGTAAAATCGGTGAAATGGAAGTTCCTTTAAATAATTCGGCTACATAGTCACCTACATGGCCATTAATTAGTACTTGTTTAAAGGCACCGCCGCCGCCGATAATTAAGAGCATCATCCCAATATGTGAGATGGCTGTTGAACATGAATCCATCACTGTTTTAATTGGAATATTTCTTGCCAATCCCATTGTATAAATAGCGAATAATAAAGAGATAACCATGGCAGGAGATGCACCGCCAACAAAACGGATAATAGCTAGAAAATTATTATCTGCAAATCCCATTGTTTTTTGAAGCAACGTAATAATAGTAGCAATCGACATTAATATAACAGGAAGCATTGCGGTAAACACACTGATTCCAAACCCTGGAGTGTCTTCGAGTTTAAATGTTTTTTGTTCGCCTAAGGAAGCGATATTACCAGTTTTCGCAAATGATTCTGGGACCAATTTTTTAGCTAGCTTTGTAAATAAAGGTCCAGCGATAAAAACAGTTGGAACAGAAATAATAAAGCCGTAAAGTAATACTTGACCAAGATCGGCACCAAATTCACCTGCAATGGTAGTTGGTCCCGGATGCGGAGGTAAAAAGCCATGTGTTACAGATAAAGCTGCTGCCATTGGAATCCCAAGATAAAGAATGGAAACCTTTAATTGTTTAGAAATGGCAAAAACAATTGGAATTAATAAAACTAGTCCTACTTCAAAAAATAAAGCGATTCCGATAATGAATGAAGAGGCTACAACAGCCCACTGAATATTCTTTTCACCAAATTTATTAACCAGAGTCATCGCAATGCGCTGCGCGCCTCCTGAATCTGCAATTAATTTACCAAGCATTGCACCAAGTCCAAAAATTAGTGCTATATGTCCCAGTGTTCCGCCTAATCCTGCTTCAATCGTTGCAATGATTTCATCTAATTTCATCCCAAGTGCTATGGCCACACCGAATGAGACAATGATAAGGGAAACAAATGTGTTTAACTTTAAACCCATGATTAAAATCAATAAGGCTACAATCCCTAATGCTACTATAACTAATGGCATGTTATTTTCCCCCAAAAATTTATATATTATTTTTTATTAATCCTCTTTGATAATTGGCAATTCGTGTATAATCTTCTTCTAATACCCTTGATAAGTTAATAAAGATGGGCAGTAATTGCCTATACTCATGTGCTGCTGATTCTTTCGGTGTATGTTTGTGGGTACTGCCAACCATTTCAGAAACTGCTTCAAATGATTCAATTTTCCCTGTTGCATACAATCCTAAGATACAAGCTCCCAGACAAGAACTTTCGTAGCTTTCTGGAACCACAACGTCCAGATCGAAAATATCAGACATCATCTGACGCCAAACAGCTGACCTGGCGAACCCTCCAGTTGCTTGGATACGAGTCACAGGACCTTCCATGCATTCGAGTAAAGCGAGAAATACCGTATATAAATTGTAAATGACACCTTCAAGGGCGGCTCGAATCATATGTTCTTTCTTATGGGCCATCGTTAAGCCAAAAAATGATCCGCGGACGTCTGGATTCCATAAGGGCGCACGTTCACCTGCAAGATATGGATGGAACAATAGTCCATCGGACCCCGGTTTTACACCTTCAGCAATCTTGGTAAGAACTTCGTATGGATCAATTCCTAAGCGTTTCGCTGTTTCTACCTCTGAAGCGGCAAATTCATCGCGAATCCAGCGGAAGACCATCCCGCCATTGTTTACTGGTCCGCCAATAACCCAATGTTTTTCCGTTAATGCATAACAAAAGATTCGGCCTTTTTCGTCGGTTTGCGGTTGGTCAATAATGGTTCGAATCGCACCGCTTGTCCCAATTGTTACCGCGATCTCACCTTTTCGGATCGCATTTACACCAAGATTGGAAAGGACTCCATCACTTGCACCAATCACAAATGGCGTTTTTGGATCAATCCCCATTTGTTTTGCTAATTCTGGATGACAGTTGGTAAAAATCTCGGTGGTCGGCACGAGCCTGGATAATTGCTCACGTGAAATCCCGGCGATTTCTAATGCTTCTTCATCCCAATCAAGTTTTTTGAGATTCATCATGCACATGGCTGAAGCAAGGGAATGATCGACAACATATTGGTCAAAGAACTTTTTAAAAATATATTCCTTTATTCCAATATATTTTTTTGCCTTTTCGGCAATCTCAGGACGGTCATACACAATCCAAGTAATTTTGCTTAATGGCGACATAGGGTGGATCGGCGTTCCTGTCCGTTTGTATACTTCCTGTCCATTTAATTCATCTTTAATTTTATGGGTCCAAGCTTCACTGCGATTATCTGCCCATGTAATACAAGGCGTAAGTGGCTGATCGTCATCATCCATGGCAATGAGACTATGCATCGCACTGCTAAATGAAATGAACGAAATCTCTTTTTGAGGATGATGTTTCATGATCCGTGAAATGGCTTGTACAACAGCCATGAAGATTTCCTCTGGGTCTTGTTCGGCTGTCGATATATCAGGTGTATAGAGTGGATAACCGATATTCTCATGTTGGATGACTTCGCCTTTTTCAGTAAATAAAACGGCTTTGGTGCTTGTTGTACCGATGTCTACCCCTAACATATATTTGGTCATTGTTCTTGCACGACTCCTTTAGCAAGCATTTGTTGAGATCTCCAAAGGTCTTCTACTTTAACCTGAACATCATCAAAGTTTTGATGTAAGGATAGAATCATGAGATCTCTATTTTTGGCTTCGATCGCATCAATATAAAGTTGATGGTTTTCAATAATCCGTGGAAAGTCATCGTATTTTTCCTCAAACCGAGCCCGCATTGCTAATAGGATGAAAGCCTCCATGACCGGTTTTGCATTATTCCAAATCATCATGATGTAGGAATGATCAATCGCTCGAATAATAGTTTCATGGAATAAGACATCTTGATAGGCAAACTCATCGGCATCATGATACTTGATGGCAATATTCATCATCTCAAGTATTTTGTTCAATTCCTTAACTAACGATGAATTATCCAATTTTACAAGCCGTTCATATACAAACGTTTCAATCAGTAAACGAACATCATAAATTTCAACAATTTCTTTCATTGTGAATCCGATTACAACTGCACCCATTCTTTCTAGCCGAATCAAATTTTCAGAGGCGAGTGTTTTTAATGCTTCGCGGATGGGTGACCGACTCACATTGAAATCGGCCGCTAATTTATTTTCAGAAAGGATGGTACCGCTTTCAATCAAACCAGATATTATCTGCATTCTAAGTTCACATGCTACACGATCTCCGGCTGAAGCTTTTGAAAGCCATTTTGTGGGATACAATAATTCTTTCATTATTTCACCTTCCTAATATAATACGAGTATACTTGTATACAAGTATTATAGAATGAAATTCAAAAAATGCAAGCGCTTTTTTTTTGCTTTCTGATGACATGATAGCAAGGTGAATTCATTATTCTTAGAGAATTTAAAAAATAATCTCAACTATAGTCTATAAAATATAGGTATCATAAAGAAAAGGCGATATTGCTGATGCATAAATGAAAGAAAATATTGGCAGTTATTTTTAAGGAGGAAATCAAGATGAGTATTTTTTTAAGAGAAGTGTTTGCAGGTCTGCCAAAAACAGTAGGAAGGAAAGAGTCAAAAAACCCTATGGAAAGAGAATGGACAAGTGCCATTTTTAAAGAGCCGGTACAAGGACCTGTTAGGGTGGGGAAAACGGGTGTAGCTGGTGATGGTCAATGGGATACAGAACATCATGGCGGGCCGGAAAAGGCAGTTTTTGCGTATGCCTTTGAAAATTATACATATTGGCAAAAGGAACTAGGGATTTCTGAGATCACATCGGGTGGTATGGGTGAGAATCTTGTCATGGAGCATCTAACAGAGGAAATGATTTCGATAGGAGACACTTTCCAGATTGGCGAAGCGGTGGTCCAAGTATCACAGCCAAGGCAGCCATGCTGGAAACCAGCCCGCCGTTTTAACGTAAAAACGTTGGCGCTGTTATTACAAAATACGGGGAGAACGGGCTGGTATTTTCGCGTGTTAAAAGAGGGGTATATCGAGAACGGGCAGACGTTTACATTGGTGGACAGGTCATATCCGCAGTGGACGATTCAAAAGTGCAATCAAGTTATTCATGCAAAAGAACAAAACTTTGAAGATATATACGAACTTTCCCAATGTGAATTGCTTGCACCAGGCATGAGAGAGACATTAGCGAAAAGGGTAGAAAGGCTGGAAACCCCAGATATTCGAAATAGAGTTTTTGGTCCTAATGAATTGGATTAAGTAATTCTTATGATCCAGGGAAAATACTAAGTGTGTGGTGTATTGACGACCGAGCGTGTGAAAAAGAAGAGGAGCCGGTCGTCAATCCTGTTTACTGAAAGCGTAAAAAGAAGAGGGAAAGGTAACCATTAGGGGTTACCAGCTACTATTTTTCCACCCTTTCATCGAACTTTTTAGCTGCTTACACTATAGTTAGCTTATTTAATCTTTTATCAATAGTCCCTGTGAGCAGGAGGGTCAGAACCGATATAACCGCATAGTAGGGCTGGTCCCACCAGACCAGGCTACGAAGGATTCCTGTTCCCATAAGTACTTGATTTAACACAAACATAAGCAAAGCAGTGAATATGTATTTAATCCAATTCCTTTTTAAGTTAAACTTCGTCATTAGGCAATAAAACAGACTGACACATAAATAGAAAATGGCACTAAAGGCAATGGAGTCACGACCGGAATTTTCAAACCAGCCAGGAGAGTAAATTCGATTTGAGAAAAAAATGATCGGCAGAATATATGCACTTGCAGAGATTGTGCACGTTATTAAATAGAGAATCCAATAATGCTTGAACCCATTAGCAGGCTGTAAAATCCACTTATAATAACTCTTAGCAGTAGCAAAATAGAATGGGAGTCCCAGTCCCGTATAGGCTAACCTCCACCAATTATGGGAATAGATATGCAGTTTTAAAAATAACCACTCTACGCCGACAAAAAATCCGGAAAAGAAAATAATCCAAATCCAATTTAACCCAAAAACAGCTATAAACGTAGCGATGATTGGTAAAGAGAAAGCATTTGACACGAATGCCCCCAAATTGTTGTCATAGAAGTTATTATGTTTGATAAAATTCGGATTATAGTCATAGCTGGCTAAGAAATTATATATAACAGTCTCAATGATAAAAGCTAAACCTATCATGGTTAATAATAGGTAAAGTGATTGAGTATTTCTTTTTTTTACTAAGATAAAAATAAATAAACTGGTGCTTAAAGCAAGTAAAGCATAATACCAATATGAATTATGCATAACATTCACTCCGATAATAACTGGATTTAGATAGTTTGTTCCTAAGAATAAAAATTATGCAATTCCTACTAACACTTGAAAACCACTCAGGAGAAAATCCCTAGTGGTTTTTTAAACATGAACCGTATTCATATAAAAATCGTCTCATTATTTACCTATTTATTGGAATTTAAGAAGGTATGTGAATGGGTCTTCACGAATTATTTAAAATGG
>NZ_JBALOS010000236.1:9256-21384 GCF_036962765.1 Neobacillus drentensis | reverse complement strand
AAGAATGAAAAACCTAGGTGACACAAAATATTCATGTTAACCATTATCATTTATAGCAATCATTTGTTAGAATATAAACGTATCGACTATAGTGGGAGTGTTAATATGTCAGATGTAAATATATTTTTAGCTTTAGGAGCAGGATTTTTAAGCTTCATTTCGCCTTGTTGCTTACCGCTTTATCCTGCATTTCTCTCATACATTACCGGAATGTCAGTGGGCGAATTAAAAAGTGAAAATGCCATGCTTCAAAAGCGGAGCCTGCTCCATACCTTATTTTTTCTAGTAGGATTTTCGATTATTTTTATTGCGATTGGATTTGGAACTTCGTTTCTAGGAAGCTTTTTTTTACAGTATAAAGATCTCATTCGTCAACTGGGCGGAATTTTTATTGTTTTCTTTGGTTTAGTGATCGTTGGGATATTTAATCCGAAGTTTATGATGAAAGATCGCCGCATTGAATTTAAAAATCGGCCTTCAGGCTTTTTTGGTTCCGTTTTAATTGGGATGGCGTTTGCAGCAGGGTGGACACCTTGTACAGGACCAATCCTTTCATTTGTTATCTCTCTTGCAGCAACGAATCCTGGTTCTGGTATGATGTATATGATCGCCTATACTTTAGGTTTTGCGATTCCATTCTTTATTCTTTCGTTCTTCCTTGGCCGGATGACTTGGATTAAGAAAAACAGCGGGAAAATTGTTAAAATTGGCGGTTACATAATGATTGTCATGGGAATTGTTTTATTCTTTGACTGGATGACAAAGATCATTATGATCTTTTCTAATCTATTTGGCGGCTTTACAGGGTTTTAACGGTGAAAATATAAATATTCTTGGTAAGGAAATTCCTGAGAAGGTTTTTCCTTTTTTATATCAATTAAACATGTGGTAAATATGGAACATTTTATTATGAGTTAATTTTTTTCAAATCCATTTATTTGAGATATAATGGGTTAGAAAATAAATTAGATAAGGAATGAATCTAATGAACTTAGTAATAGCTTCTTCAATTGGAGCGGTAATTATGGGCAGCCTCGCATTGGTGGTCCGTATGAAAGCTGCAAAAAAACCTACAAATGCTCGTAAAATCATTCTACCGCCCATTTTCATGTCGAGTGGGGCATTAATGTATATGGAACCGCAATTTAGACTAAGTGGAGCCGAAATCATTGAGGCCGCGATAGTAGGGATGCTATTTTCCATTTTACTAATCAAAACCTCAAAGTTTGAGATCCGCGATAATGATATTTACCTAAAGCGATCCAAAGCATTTTTCTTTATTTTGATTGGACTATTAGTCGTCCGCCTTGTGATGAAATCAGTCCTTAGTGCAACCCTAGATATTGGAGAATTAAGCGGCATGTTCTTCCTCCTTGCGTATTGTATGATTGTGCCATGGCGGATTGCGATGTATGTCGACTACAAAAAGCTTTTTAAACAGCTTCATGGTAGTAAACAGTAATAATTGATTGAGACACTGGCCCTATAAAGGGTCAGTTTTTTTATTTTTAAAAGTGTTCACTCGTGATAAAACATATAACGGTACATATATCTAAAAGTAAAAAAATGAGAAATGAAAACCCGTTTCATTAACCGAAAAGTAGAAAAGTGATGGCTCAAGGTAAATGAAAGCCTGTTTCATTTACCGAAAAGTAAAAAAGAGAGTGCACAAGGTAAATGAAATAACCAACAACAAAAAACCGTCTATCATAGAGACGGTTAAAATAAGTGCTCAAAAGGAGTCACATCAATTTGATTCTCAAACAGTTTTTTACGTAGAAATTTATGATCTCTTTTTGGTGTTGCTTGGATATAGCCACGAATGACGAGGTCTTGAGTGATTTTTGGAGCCTTTTCATTTAAGGCGATTTCGCCGATCTTACCGGCAATTTTATGTCTGGCAACATCACGGAAAAGCTCGGGAACAGGAGTGACTAAATCCTCTAGGAGTTCTTTCTCCTCGGTCCCCCACAAGTGTCGCGATTCATTTACATAATGTTCTTCCCAATCCATAACTGATTTGCCGTCTTCTTTCGGCATTTTTTTCAAAAATTTTCGAAACATAAAAAATCCACCAATGGCAAATGATCCAACTAGGAAAAATACCCAGAACAGGATAAACCATAAAAACCAACCATGAAGCATATCTATTCACCTACAAGATAACTATTTTTTCTTCTTATTATAGTCTGTTTCTATGAATTAAGACAAGTATTGTAGGTATTGGAGTTTACATTTGGCAGGGGCAGGTCCATCTTGTTGTGATATGCTTGTCGAAAAAGTGACATATAGGCCGATTCTATTGATTAATACTATAATCCATTGTAATATGATAAATGATTATAGAGAATCGAAGTGGATAGGTTAAATCACGAAAAGACTTTGTAAGTATAGTCCTAACACCTGATATTGTTACATCCATGGGGCTGAATGGGGTGCTGGTGCCCTCCACAGTCTTCAAAACTGCTTGAGACCTGCGTGCCAGGTCTGGTGGGTTCGATTCCCACGCAGTCCCGCCAACCCAGTAAAATCAAGGATTCTTACGAATTCCTTTTGTACAAAGACTAGAGGGTACTGGTCTTTTTTTTACGGCTAAGTGCCGAAAAAGTGCCATTTTCCTTTTTGTGCCCTTGAGGTTACTTTATTCAAGCAATTCATCTAAATAGTCCACGGCAATGGCTTCAATCGAATCTGTAAGATGTGAGTAGGTATCCATCGTCACTTGTATTTTGGAGTGACCTAATCGAGCGCTTACGATTTTGGGATGCACATTTGCCTTTAGTAAAATCGTGGCATGAGAATGTCGTAAATCATGAAAACGGATATCTGGCAGTCCTGCGGCTTTTAATGCCCTTTTAAGCGCACGCGATATTTCAGATGGAGCCATTATATTTCCTTTTGAATTGCAAAAGACGAGGTTGTGAGGATTAAAGGTTTCCCCAAGAATATTTCTCCGATTATCATGATCCTCTTTGAGCTTCTGCATTAATTTCGACAGTTCCGCTGTTAACTTTACCCCTCTAGGTTTCTCACTTTTCGGAATGGGATTAAAAAAATACTTCCCGTTTGCTTCCGTAATAGTTTGACGAATATAAATTTTTTCCGTTTTAAAATCAACGTTTTTCCAGGTCAATCCGATTAATTCGCTTTTTCTCATTCCCGTATGTGCAGCTGCATAGACTATTGGAAAAAACACGGGTGTTTTTTCTTTAGCGGTCTTTAGAAGTAAATTAAGTTGCTCAACCGTATAAGTGTTCATTTCTCGTTTGGTAGGTTTAGGAGGTTTTGCCCCTTTTGCCACGTTACGATCAATGAATTCCCAATCGATTGCATCATTTAATGCTTTAGAAAGAACACGATGATGATGAGTCACAGATTGTGCGGACAAAACGTTTAATTTTTCCTTATAATAGCTTTGCAGGTGGGTACTTTTTAATTCACTCAGCATGATGTGTTTTAGTGCTGGCTGCAGATGTGTTTTGATAATCTTTTCATATTCTGCGGCAGTCTTAGGTTTTGTGTTGGTTTTTACATAGTTCTCAAGCCAATAATCCAAATAATCAGCTAAATACATTTTATTTTCTATGTGCAATTGGCCACTTTTTAGCTCCAGCATCAGCTTTGCCATGGCTGCTTTTGCTTCACTGATTTTCTTAAACCCTGTTCTTTTAAATCTTTTTCGTGACCCATTTGCGTTTTTTCCCGCTTCTAGAACAAAATAATACGTCCCATTTTTTTCATCTTTTTTTGGATATCCAGCCATATGATACTCTCCTCTATTAGAAATAGCTGGACACCAAGCATTTGCACCTACAGTAATAATAATGGAATAGTCTACCGGTTGCAAAACATGACTTGGCGTCTTTGGTTCTTTAATAATCAAAAGTAAATTTTCAGGCTGTTAAATGGTTACCCTCAAACCATTCTAAAAATGATTTTTTTGAAACAAGAATACGTTTGCCTACTATTACAGCATGAAATGATTTAGATTTGGCTAATTTATAGGCTTGGCTACGACCAATTCCTAAGAATACTTGGATATCCTTTACTTCCAACACTTCTGGCAATTCTGAAGTTTTCATTACATATTCCTCCTATTCATTTGAATTTCTTTCTAATAACCTGGGCCGACATAAGGCTGCCAGCTAAGTAAATGTTTCCAGGTTCTTATTTTATTGTCATATGTGTTGTAGTGTTTTTTCAGGTCACATAGGTCTTGCTGACCTACATGACCTTGAATTTATCTATAAAAGGGCCGATTTTTTTATCTTCACGATTCTTATATGTTTTTGGTCCTTTCCTACATAGGCCCTAACAGTATTGCGGGTTTCGTTTTCATTTCTTTCCACTTCAATCATTTGGCGCTCGGCTAGCATTTTTAAAAGCATATATTTTGAAATAGGAAACCTTAGCCCCTGCCCTTGGAAATAGATGTTAATTTCCTTCATCACATTCCCAAGAACAAGGTAGTAAAATTCATGGTCTTCCCATCCTATAAAATGCCTGTCATCACTATAAGGGTCTTCCTTGATGTCAACAGTGGTTACTGCTTTTAAATTAATTAGTTCACGGAACCCTTCTATAAATAGCAACACTGGATCATGAGAAAATAAATTTATTGCATGTTTTTTTGCTATTGTGTCGAATTTCTCAATCGCAAGTGCCATTGTTTTTTCCTTTTGTTCATTATTGATTGCTTGGGCGTGAACGTAATATGAAAGCAGCATTTCTAAGCCTACTAGAAGCCATGAAATTGTTTCTGTAACTCGACCATGTGTTTCTTTATTTAAAAAACGATTTCTATTTTCATCGAACATCCTTTTTAGTAATTTGGGTAATTGCTCCATTTGTGGTAATAGCCACTTAATGTATCCTTTAAAAGCATAACTGTAATGATTATTCTTTTCTTGACATGCCTTTAATTTTTCAAGATTAATAGAATCAGATGCAATCTCAATTTCCAAAAACCTTGCAGTGGTGCTTATTCCAGCCTTAGGCGTATCTTCCCCAGTAATTAAACAAATTCCACGAGGCGGATACGATTTTTGTAACGAAGTATCTGCTTTCATTCTAGATCTGCCAACTCGATCGCCATAGCCACGAAGGATTTGTTGCGCAATTTGTTCCATTCGTTTACTTTCCTGCGAGGAATAGGTAGGATGATAGTCGTCAACCACCAATAGGCTATCTTTAGTCAAAAATGCCTTTTTTTCAATGGCGTTCATTGTATCTCTAAAGCTAGCCGGAAGGTCTTTCCCACTATTGAATTCTCCCAAATGGGATTGGAAACATGCAGCCAAAGTGGATTTCCTGGAGCCGCTAGGCCCTGAAATCCAGAGTACAAATGCTGGTTCAATCCCAGCTTTTCTAAGCGGCTCACAGAGTGGGGCAAGGCCAACCATTGCAAATAATGGTAGGGTTACCTCTAATTCAGCGGTTTTTAACAATTCAAGACTTTGAAGAGCTGCTTTTTTTACATCAACTTCATCATCAACAGGTAATTGGTATTTTTCAAGCTGGCTACTTTCTAGTTTAATAGTTATGTTTTCTTTCCCAATTGCGCCACCAGCATGGAGATAAATCCAATTGCCGTACACTTTCCTCCATCCTAAGTGAGTGAAAATATCGTCTCTAACACAATCAGTTGAAATCGATTGTGCAGCATGTCGAATTTTATCTTTTACGGAGAAACCAGGCTCTATATTTGCTCTTAGCCCCCATGATGATTGGACCCAATTCAACGAAGGGAAGTTTTCCGCAGGAAGGTAAATCTCCGGGAATATACTTTCCTGTTGGACCATTACACCACTGACGTGGTACATCAATTTACGGTCGACACCATCATCTTCGACTGTTTCCCTTGTAATAAAAGGAATAAAATTGCAGAGAGGCACATACTCATCTTGTCCTCCTTTTTTAAAGCATAGGTGTCCGTTATAAATGGTATAATTGGTTTTCTTCAAATTCTTGCTATAATGAGCTATAATATTTTCGTAGAATGTTTTGGGTGGTGCAGTAATTTGCGGTTGCTGCTCCACATTTTTTTTTAGCTCCGAAAGTTCCTCCTCTGAAAAAACTTCCTTTATTTTCCTAACAAGATCATTACTCATTAAATATTCACCTCAAGAAATAATGGTTTCAGGTACTTAACAGCAGCTAACTGTATTTCAAAATCATTTGAATTTAATTCTTCCAAATATTTTTCTATCAGGGGCTTAAAGTGATAAACTTCAGTAAGCCTATCAATATCTTCAAAGGAAACAACCTGTTTCATTGCTAGATTAAATAAATTTCTATGATGCAGTAACTCCAAAACAATTTTTTCCTTTGTTTCCTTGAAGCCGCGTAGAATCTTTCTGTCGTTTTGCTGAAGGGAGTATTCAACTGATGGGGCTACATTTTTTAGCCCTAACTGTTTTTGCAGCATTAGTATTGCCTCTTTGTTTGAAATGTCGAGCGCTTTACTAACTAGATTGAAAACATCACCGCTGCCGCAACCTGCCTGGCATTTCCATTTATTACTTTTGGTATAGATCGTAAGCGATGGAGTTTTGTCATTGTGCCAAAGGCAAGAAATATTAAATTGCTTTTTAGTAGTTTCAGCCTTGGATAAATTGGCATTGGTATATAATTCTATGGCTTCAACAATAGTTAAACGGTTTTTAATTTCATCAATAATAGACATAGTAAGCACCACTTTTTATGAATTTAAATATATTAAAATAAGGCATCCAACCCGCCGTTTCACTCAACCAACTACCAATGAGTGCTAAGGCTTGCTTTTGATAAGCAACCTTTACAGCTTGGTTGAGTGCCTTCATGGATAACGGACAGAAGGCATCACCGGCTAGGAAAGTCCTAACATGGTCTATTAAATTGGATGATTTTCTTTTTTACAATTACGTAAAGCAGCCTTTATGGTCAATTTCCACTCTTACAATAGGTATCGAAATCACCCATTCTCATTTTTGACAATCTTTTGAGTATATTCGATGTCCTCAACTGACAAGCCAGCTGCTTCAGCAATTGCTTTCGCATAAATCCAGCAATATTTTAAGTTGTAGATACCTTCTACAACATCTAACTCTTTTTTATTTTCGTCCTTTGTGCAGACAGTAAATAGGCTTGTTTCCTCATCTTCAAAAATATTAATCTTACGAACTCCAAAGGGTGCTAAAAATACAGGTTCAATTCCTGTTTCCTCTAGGAAATCTCTGGTTCTCTTTGCCAAACCTGTTGTTTTCTCCGATAATGATTTAATAACCAATATAATCGTCTCCTTAATAAAAATATTAAACACGTTTTGACTTTTTACTGTGCCCTGTTCAGCCCTTAACTGCTGAAGTGCATTGATAACTTTCTTATATGGGCATCTAACCCGTCCTCGCTCCATACCTCTGACACTTTTGTCTAAGGTGGCTAATAAGCTTACCCACAGCATGGTCGAGTGCCTCCATGGCTAACGGACATGAGACATTGCCGGCCAGGATTGTTCTGGCATGAATATTTAGTTTTCAGTAATATTTATCTCTTGTACTTTATAGATTGGCTGAGATTTTCATCTGTTCTTAATTCAGCCATTATCTGATCAATTACTTCGAAAACTAAACGCTTTCCCTCATCATTTAACTCTTTACGAAGCTTACGGAATAAGGTGTTTTCATGAATCCCTAGTTTTTCTGCAACCTGCCAAGTGTGGATTCCTGCCTGCTTAATTAGCATTCTAATTTCTCTGTTCGCTTTCAACCCAATCACCCCCTCTAGCCTCACCATAAATATAACTCAAATTAATGCTTAATAATTTCCATCTTTTCGTCATGTTTCACACGCATGTGTGTTGTGTATTGGGGAATAGTAAATTATAATGGAATCAAAAACAACTAAAGGGTGTTGGTATGTTAACAACGAAGAAAGTTAGTGAAATGGTTGGTGTAAGTGAAGAAACTGTGCGTAGATGGATCCGAAGTGGAGAGTTAGAAGCGGAGCAAGATGGAAAAAGTTATAAAATTGATCAGGGATCCTTAATAAAATTGCTTGATAAAAAAGCCAAAGAACCAGGTAATTCTATTTCAAAAATGGCTGCTTTAATGAATTGCATTGAAGGCGATGGAGTGGATTCAGAAATTATCGCATCGAAATTAATAGAAGTTGGAGCAGCAGTCGTTGCCAAAAATATATCTTTACGACGACCTTTGGACCAAGTACCTGAAGATCCATTAGATATATCGATTTTGGATATAAATAACCTCATCTATTTTCGTAAAATAGAAATGAGGAAATTGGAACATGAATATGAACTTAAGCTTCTTGAAATTGAAGAGGAAATTGCTAAATATGAGCTATTAAAACAGCAGAAGTTAAATGAAAAAGGTGGAAGTGAATTGGAATAATAAGAACTTATTTTTTTGTGATTAATTATTTAGAGGTCATTATTATTAAAATTTTGTTTGAAATAATAGAAAATGGATTTTTTATGATAAAATAGAATTAAGAACATGTGTTCGAAATCTTAGGTTGAAGTAGGTGCTATTAATGAACCAATTAAATATAAAGCAAAAACAATTTGCCGACTTTTATATTGAAACAGGCAATGCAACAGCCAGCTATCTGAGAGCGGGATATGAAGCAGAAGGGAATGCTGCCGAAGTTAATGCAAGCCGCCTGCTCAGAAATGCTAAGGTCAAAGAATACATCAAGGAGCGGAATGCACAATTGGATGTAGAATTTATTGCGGATATTACGGAAACGAAGCGGTTTTGGACGGAAATTATGCGTAATGATAATGCAGACTTAAAGGACAGACTTAAAGCCTCAGAATATATTGCTAAAACGAATGGTGCATTCGTGGAGAAAAAGGAATTGCAAGGTGCTTTAAATCAAAAAATAGAGTTTAGTTTTATTGATCCATCCCTGGTAAATGATTAAGATACAGTAGTGTTATAAATTTAGAGTTAAAGTCCAATCTTAA
Organism: Neobacillus drentensis; assembly: GCF_036962765.1. Lineage (GTDB taxonomy): Bacteria > Bacillota > Bacilli > Bacillales > Cytobacillaceae > Neobacillus > Neobacillus drentensis_C. Next base: position 12,416 of record NZ_JBALOS010000236.1, on the reverse strand, counting down.
AAGATTGGATTTTTTTTGCTTTATTGCAGGACCTTAACATACTAATGATTTTTCCTAAACAGCGGATAAAAAACAATTGTTATTTAGTGGAAGATATGTGAAGATAAAATTGGAAATAAACCGCATCTTTTGAACTACATAAACTCAATGTTACTTTCAGTAGGATAGCATTCTACTGTTTTTTTATAGAATAATAGAAATAGGGGGGAGTAATAATGGGGAAGAGAATAGCTTTATTAGGATTTTTATTTACTTTTCTGTATGGGTCAATAGCTTATGCACACCCAGGAAGAACTGATTCAAGTGGAGGACACACTTGCCGAACAAACTGTGGTAGCTGGGGACTTAGTACTGGGGAGTACCATTATCATAATGGGGGGCGTACAAAACCCAGCAGCAGTTCTTCGAGTAAGAGCACAAATATAAATGACAAGGATTGCACAGATTTTGCAACATATGACGATATGATTGACTATTGGAATACTAAAGGTTATTCAGATACTTACGATCCAGAAAACTTGGATGGTTGGGGGAATGGCAAAGTAGATGATGGGATTCCCTGCGAAGCTCCCGATGGTTATGATTTAACCTTGATTAATAACAGCCCTCAGCAAAAAGCTCAAATCCAAGAAGAAAAAGATAATACCAAAGGAGAAAAAGCTGGATATCCTGCTGGTCTTAATGATGGCTATAAAGAAAAACCGAGTAATATGTCAAAGGCAAATGGCTCTCAGGCATATAAAGTAGGTTATGCTGTTGGTTACAATAAAGGATATGAAGCTGGTAAGAAAAAAATTGAATCAGCAAAAACAAATGCGACTGATAAGGGATATGCTTTAGGGAAAAAACAAAATAAAATTGTTATCCCACCTGTCTATAGATCACACTCTGGGTTAAAAAAATCTTTTGAGGCTGGATTTAATAAAGCTGTAGCAGAAAGAGTAGAAGCTAAAAAAAAGGAATATAAAGAACTAGGTTATAGTGATGGAAAAAAAGATGTGAATTCTCCTCCTAAAGATGTGGAGGCAATGTATGTTAAGGCATATCAAGAGGGATACGATAAGGGGCAAAGTTATTCAAAGAAAAGCTACATTAAACAAGGATATGCAGCCGCCTTTACTATGTTAAAATATCAGGATCCCAAATTAAACAATGAGAAATTTACAGATTGGTATAAAGCAGGTTTCGAAACTAATAAAGAAATCAATCAAATAAAAAATGAAGCCTTTGAATTAGGAAAAGAAGGAGAAGATTTAAAAATACCGTCCAAATATAAAAAGGCGGAACAGATATTTAAACATCACTATCAGTTAGGTTTCAAGGAGTACGAAGACAAACAAAATAAAATAAAGATGACTGGCGGAGTCGGTGCCGTGGTATTGGCTTTAGCAGGCGGAGGTTGGTACGGATTTAGAAGAAAGAGGAGAATTAAATAGGAAGTCCTTTAATAAATAGAACAAAAAATTAACCCTTAAGTAACCTGAGCAGAATTGGATTAAGGAGGAAACCATATGGGTTTTGGGTTTAGAAAAAGCTTTAAAATAGCCCCAGGAGTTCGTTTAAACGTAAGTAGTCGAGGGGTTGGGGCAAGTGTAGGCGTCAAAGGATTGAGGTACTCTGTGAACTCAAGAGGTCAAAGAAGAACTACAGTTTCTTTGCCTGGAACTGGTCTTTCATACACCTCCGCTTCCGGTGGGAGCAGCCGTAGTCAAGGGAACTATAGGACCGCTTCTTATCAGCGACAATTGGAATTGAACCGATTGCAAAAAGAAAGAGAAAAATTACAAGAGTTGCAACGAAATCGCCTAGAAGTTGAGTTATTTGAAAATAGGCTGGAAATGATTAAATCTATTCATAAAGAATGCGATGATTTTGTAGATTGGAACGACATTAAAAATACTGAACCTCCATTCTTAAAAGGGCACCCTGGACCTTTAGAACAGGAAGCACTGCTCGAACTTCAAAATTATAGACCTGGTTTTGTAGCAAGGGTATTTAACCAAGAAGAAAAGCGTGTGGAGGAGCTTCGAAGTAAGGTATTAGAAGCCCGAAAAAAAGAAGAAGAAGAATATCAGGAATGGAGTTCATTGACAGAAACTGCAATGAAAGTATTGAATGGGGATTTAGATACTTATTTTGAAGTGATAAAGGAGTTCGCCCCTTTAGATGATTTAAGTGAGTTTGGAAGTGGGTTTGAGTTTTTTCTTGAAGAATCCCATACCATGGAAGTTGAATTTGATGTACAAACCAAAAATGTTGTTCCGACAGAAATGAAAACTCTAACCAGTACAGGTAAGGTTTCCGTCAAAAATATGCCTATCTCCAAATATTACGATATTCAACAGGATTACGTTTGTAGCTGTACCCTTAGAATAGCAAGAGATATGTTCGCTCTCTTGCCGTTAGATATAATCATTATTCACGCTTTGGATTCTCAATTGAACACTTCTACTGGGTATCATGAAGATATCGTAGTATTATCAGTTAAAATTGATAGGAGCACGCTGAACCGATTGAATTTTGATACGATTGATTGCTCAGATTCCATGGTTAACTTCGAACATAAAATGAATTTCCGAAAAACTAAAGGATTTGCACCGGTTGAAAGGATACAAGTATAGGAGATGTTCAAATAACTTAGATTAGGAGAAAAAAACCATTTTTTGTTCATGTTCCTTTATAATAGATAGCTGTCAAAGGATAAATAGAAAATAGGGGGTATTAATTTGGCAATATATTTTAGCTGGGTAGGATTTATCATTACGGCATTTTTTCTTGTATCCGGGATTAATGGAATAAGAAAAGGAAATCCAAAAGCAAAAATGAATTTCCTTTTGATGATAGTCGGAATTATCATATGGTTGTTTGCTTCAGGAAATTCGGCTGCTATGATTTTATTTGCTTTAGGATTCATCCTGTCTCTTGTGTTCCTGGTCATGGCGATCATTTCATTATTTAGAAGAAACGGTAAAGCAAAGAAGCAGTTTATGATGATGGTAGGTGCTATGGTGGTATGGATCGGAAGTACCGCTATGATTCCAAATGACAAAAATGAAGTAAAAGTAGAAGCAACGGACGTAAAGAAAAAAGTGGCTGACCAAGATGAAAAGAAAGCAAAATTGAAAGCAGCGGCAATTGCTAAACAAAAGGCAAAAGAAGA
>NZ_JBALOS010000236.1:7859-9137 GCF_036962765.1 Neobacillus drentensis | reverse complement strand
TAAAAGCCAAGCAAGAGGCTAAGGCGAAAGCAGAGGCAGAAGAAGCTGCAGCAAATCCTGTTCAAACAACGGAAACTTCATTTGCAAATTGTACGGAATTAAGAAAAGTCTATCCTAAAGGAGTTCCGTCCACCCACGCTGCGTACCAGACAAAAATGGACCGCGACCATGACGATTATGCATGCGAGCAAAACTAACTAAAGAAGGCGCAATTCTGCCTTCTTTTTTGCTGGAGAAAAAGTGGTCGGTGTGTAAGTTACGGAAGTACCCATTTTAAAACAATCATTGTCAAATAGCTAAACCTTCTTCCACTAACGAAGCAGTTTAGTGGAAGAGGTCAGATTGATCTTTGTTCAATAATTGGGCCAGATTGTTGAATAACACCATTAACTTACCGGAAAAAAGAAGAGTATGTTGAAGCTTTCTGTTTCTAAAGATTTCGGAACTGGTAAGTTATCTGTTTACATTATTTTTGAAAATATTTTTATTCGACCATCAGCCGTATTCTGGGAACTTTTTTAATTCTTTTATTAGAGCGACTTTACTGAATGCGATAGAAAGGGTTTTAGCCATAATGCTTTTTTAGCTTGAAATAATACAAATGATTTCTTACGCTGCTAATTTTTAACCTTTTCCAAATATCCATCTTTGATCTTGGCTGGACGTCTGCTCACTTGGGGGGCATGACGCGGTGGGTGTCGCTTATGGAATTCGTGTATCTGGCCTATGTGCCGAGAAGTTTCCATTTCTTGAATAGTACCTGCCACGTTTCTATTTATGTGACCAATTAGATACAGGTGGTTCATTAAACCAATTTTTCCTTATTAATAACTTCAGCCCTTTCTCTGAGTAGTTTTCAATCATCTTGATTAGTTCCTTTAAAGAATCTATATGATCCTTTTTATAACTGGATACCACTGCATTTTGTAGATTGGTTATACTTACTGGATTAAGGAACATTATTAAGTTTGCCATTAATTTATCTGAAAAAGGTGATTCCTTTACTTTATTAACGTGAGCCTCTAGTCCAGTTGTAGTTGGAATTCCATTTTCTCTATAGATATCGGATAAAGAGGCTGATTGATAAAATGCTAACTTTTTCCCTTCTAGTATAAATTTCTTTGTGTCCATATCCTCTACGACTTCAGAAAAACCGGTACAAAGAGCAACTCCAACATTGTTACATTGAAGGGCACTGAACATATTTGCCAATTCTACCGCATTAAGTGGCCGTTGCTGAGTTGATGCAACTTTGAATAGTTTCCCATCCCTTTCATC
>NZ_JBALOS010000236.1:0-7806 GCF_036962765.1 Neobacillus drentensis | reverse complement strand
AGCAATTTTAATAAAGAAAAATCTAATTGAATTACATCATTAAGTATTTTTTTATAAAAATTTTTTACTTTATAATCTGTTAATTCAATATATTGAACAGCAAGCGCTCGCAATCCATTACTCGTTATATGCTTTAAGATCTCTATAATTAATTGGTCTGAAAATAGCTTTGTTGTTGAACTATATATATCATCTTCCCTGAAGAACGGTGTATCTTTATAACCTTCCTCAGACAATAATTGAGTAGCCTCTTGTTCTTGATATGTAGAGATTTTATATATTTCATTTAAAATATTCCTTAAATCGGTATCCTCAGAAGTTTCACTAAGATATTTTAATAAAAAATTCATCATGTTTGAACTTGATTGTAAGTACCAAAGGAAACCTAATTCATTTACGTTCATTTTATACCCCCTAAAGACTCAATTTCTTTTTTTATTTTGTCAAAAAAAATTCTTGATTATTCATGAATCAGTAATTCTTCCTAAATACACTTAGAGTTTCATTGTATGGGATTGAACCTTTCGAAAAGGAACAACATTTTATATATCCGACCAAACTGATGTTGGTAATATAATGATTCAAAAATATTGAGGTGAATATCTAAAGCTAACTTCCTTTAATGGGGAAAGTGAGTTATTTTGTAGAGGGCGAACAGTTTTGTGGACGGGATCAAGTCCCCACTGGCAGAGACGTTCCACCCTGGCTACTATGATCATAAAACCTAATAAAAATAGGGCACCATAAAATCTTTCGTGACATATAAATAGATACTTACACCGAGAGTAAAAGTAGTATTTCTGAAAATATGGGTGAAATAGATTTTTTGGCAACGTCGGTAAATTATAGAGGACAGGGTGTGGCAACTAAGATGAAAGAAGTTGAGCCCAGGGAGCCTACCTTCTCTTATGTGATATCCAAATGGGCGAGCTAAAACTCCTGATTTTGTATATTTGCTTAGGAGTGAATTTAAGTAATTGCAAAGTATCAACTTTTCAACAAAACCAGCTAATAGTAGGTAGCTGCTTATTCAAGAATCGGGCGCTTTTCTTGAATAAGAAGGCGTCTTTTTTGATACGCCCCTACACATTAAGGGATTAGATTTTTTTAAGGAAAAAAAGATTGTTAATATTTTCACTTAAACTAACGGGTGCTTGAGTTTAAGATCAGAGCTGTCATTGAGGCGGCTTTTTCTTGTTGAACTAACGGAGCAGGTTAGTGTAATAAGAGTGTAAGTATGCTGTGCATTGATCCAAGAAGGATTAATGTATTTTTTATTGGAATTTGATAGAACCGAGTGGTGGTTTTTTCAAATTGAAGAGGAGGATTTTAGTGAATAGGCTTAGAGATAGTGACGAAACCTACCTCATTAATTTATGTGATGAGATTTTGGGTATAAAAGGTTCAAGGCAGCAAAAGTTTTTTTTCTTAAGAGTAGATAAAGGAAAAAGTGTAAAAGATTTCAAAATAAAGTTAAAAAGCTAACAAATACGTTAGCTTTTTATTTTTGTTTTTTTTAATAATCACTTTTCGGCTTAATCTTAATTTAATCTTTATCTCATCTTTATCTCATTAGGCTATACTTCATTCCGAACAGAATTATTAATCAATTTATTAAATACTCAAATATAGAAAGAAGTGAACACATGAAGCTAAGTAAACGATTAAATAATGATGGTAAGGTTGCAGCATTTTTCTTATTACCAAGTTTGATTGGTTTTTCCCTTTTCTATTTAATCCCTTTTGTAATGGGTACTATCTATTCATTTAAAGATGGTGCGGTTGGTGGTTCATTTGTTGGTATTTTCAATTATAAAGAGCTAATAGCAAGTGCTTCATTTTTAAAGGCAGCATCAAACACATTTTGGTTTACGGCAATCAATGTTCCATTAGTAATCGGCATTTCTTTAATGCTCGCACTTTGCTTGCATCAAACAGTTGTGTTTAAAAATGTCATAATCAGTTCATTCATCTTACCAATTGTAGTACCAGTCGCTTCGATTGTTATGCTATGGCAAATATTATTCGATTGGAATGGTACATTTAATTCATGGTTGGTGAATTTGGGCTTTACTCAAATCGATTGGATGAAATCAGATTGGTCGATCGCTGTTGTATCAGTTGTTTATTTATGGAAAAACATTGGTTACAACATGATCATATTCTTGGCAGGTCTTCAAAATATACCAAAAGATTACTATGAGATAGCGGAAATGGAAGGCGGAGGTCGTTTCTTTAAATTTAGACAGATTACGTTGGTATACTTAACGCCAACAATGTTTTTTGTACTTTTAATGAGCATAATTAACTCCTTCAAAATATTCCGTGAAACCTATCTAATTGCAGGTGATTATCCATATGATCGCATTTATATGATTCAGCACTATATGAATAACATGTTTGCTTCTTTAAATGTTCAAAAACTGACCGCTGCTGCGTCATTAATGGTCGTATGTATTTTAATCTTAGTGTTTGTTTTTTTCGCAATCGAACGTCGATATCGAAAGTTTATGAGTTAAGAATAAGAGGTGAAGAGAATGAAAAGAAATACGTTATTTCGCAAATGGATTTTAACTTTTTTCTTATTGATTCTGGCAGCAATAATGGTTTTCCCAGTCGTTTTTACATTATCAAATTCTTTTATGACAGAGATAGAAATTAGCCGTCACTATCCTTCAGAAAATGAAAGTCAACTAGATAAGGATGCACGCAAAGATTCGTTCATCCATTTGAAATTGATACCTGAACAGTTCTCGTTTGAACAATATAAAGCATTCTTTGTTAAGAAACAATCATTCATTGACAAAGAACAATCAAATATGGAATTTTATGAAAATTCTATCTTAATAGTGTTCCCAATCATACTAGGTCAACTGATTGTTGCATCGTTTGCAGCATATGTCCTTGGAAAACTAAAGTTCAAAGGAAGAGATACGCTATTTTTGGTGTATATGGTTACCATGTTGATGCCTTTTCAAGTAACACTGGTACCTAATTATCTTATTGCAGATAAGTTAGGGCTCTTAAATAGTTTTGGAGCCATCATTTTCCCAGGAATATTTGGTGCGTTTGGTGTGTTTATGCTTAGACAATTCGTCATGACGATTCCATATTCATATATCGAAGCTGCAAAAATAGATGGGGCAGGTCATTTTACGATTTTCATGAAGATCATATTGCCACTGATTCGACCAGGTCTTGCAGCACTAGTCGTTTTATTATTCGCTGATTATTGGAATATGGTTGAACAGCCACTTATTTTTCTAGATGATCCATTAAAATTTCCATTGTCCCTTTATTTATCTCAAATTATAGAAGAAGCAAGAGGGATTGGTTTCGCTGCCTCAATTCTCTATATGGCACCAATGTTATTAATTTTCGGATTTGCAAAAAAATATTTAATCAAAGGAATTCAGTTATCAGGTGCTAAGGATTAATGGATATATCACTAATTAATAAAAATTCCATGTTGGATAAAATATAAGTATGGGAGAGCATAGAAAGCGAGCGTGGAATGACCATGCAGTACAAAATCTTAATCGTAGAAGATGAAACTATTTTACGTGAAATTGTGAAAGATTATTTAGTAAATGAAGGTCATGAAGTAATTGAAGCGATCGATGGTGAACAAGCATTGGGATTATTTCAAGAACAAGTTTTTCATCTCATTATTCTTGATATTATGTTACCGAAGGTTGATGGGTGGGCAGTTTGTAGAAGAATTCGAAAGACTTCAAATGTTCCTATCATCATGTTAACAGCACGGGTAGATGAAGATGATACACTGCTTGGATTTGAGTTAGGCGCCGACGACTACGTTACAAAGCCTTATAGTCCACCCATTTTGCTTGCCAGAGTTAAACGTATACTTGAAAGTCAATATAAAATAAATGAGCCATCAAATGAAACATTTACTAAAAATGGTGTTTCAGTCAATTTTTCTTCTCGGAAAGTCAAAGTAGATGGATACAATATCAATTTAACTCATACTGAATTTGAAATATTAACTTATTTAATGCAAAACCATGGGATTGTGATTACAAGAGAACAACTCGTGCAAAAGGTTTGGGGCTATGACTATAATGGTGATGATCGAACAATTAATACACATATACGTAATTTACGGACGAAATTAGGCAGTAAATCAAAACTGATTTCAACGATCATTCGAATAGGCTATAAGTTTGAGGAAACCGTATGAAATTCGGGATTGTCTTAAAACTATTTTTATTAACAACAACTTTATGTTTGTTAATCACAGGATCCATTTATATTGGTCAAACAATCTTTTTTAAACAATACTATGCAAATCGAAAAGTAAATGACCTGAAATCCAGTATCAAATCATTTGAGAAACAATACTTAAAAAGCGATGGTAATGTTCAAACAATCCAGCAATTAGAACAAGATTTTTATCGTGCCCAAAATACATGGATTACAACGCTTGATCACAATGGAAATATTAAAACTGCAAATGATTTTTATGCTGAAATTAGGATAGACGGAAATAAAAAATCAAATCAAATATTGATGATTCCACTATATCATTTATTAAAAGAAGACGACCTTTTAAAAGATACTCCACCTATTTCAAAAGGTGATATTGTGGATGTCAATATAATTGATAAGAATAATATTACTATCCCTTATTATCTTTACGTGGTTCAGCGTAATTCATACTGGATCAATCAATCCATGTGGAAAAATATTGATAACTCCTTTCTAGTTAATAATGAGAAATACGATATAAAAGAAAAAATGGAAATATCGCCAAAATATAATGCGGAAATCCATCAATTAAAAGGAATCGTACAAAATGTACGCATTCCTGATCGTAATGATGTTTCAAGCATCATTTATAGTAATATCTTATTCATGGATCGTATTAATGAATTTCAAACAAACTTATTGTTGGATGAACAAAACCAGCACAAAACTTTCAAAACGCTTGATTATGAACAAAATGGAATCAAATATAAATTGTTTATCGATCCGATTAAAGATGAAAATGGTGAAACAAATTATATTTTTTCAATGGCTTCTTTACAACCAGTAGATGAAGCTGTGCGAATGGTAAAAGATTATTTTGTTTATATCATTGCATTCGTTTTACTTCTTACAATTTTGGCGTCCATTTACTATTCAATCAAAATTGCAAGACCATTATTAAGAATTAATAATACAACAAGAAAAATTGCGCATTTAGATTTTTCAGAACGAATTGAATATCATTCGAAAGATGAGATTGGTGATTTATCACAGAATATTAATTTGCTTTCAAATACGCTACATTCGCATATTACGCAATTAAAACAAGATATTGAGAAAGAAAAACAATTAGAAAATACAAGAAAAGAATTCATTTCAGGTGTTTCGCATGAATTGAAGACCCCACTCAGTATTATGAAAAGCTGTATTTCGATCCTAAAAGACGGTGTTGCTAGTCATAAGAAGGATTACTATTTTGAAGCGATGGAAAAAGAAGTCGACAAAATGGATCTATTAATAGTGGATATGCTTGAATTAGCAAAATACGAGTCTGGAACGTATAAAATGAAAATGGAACCATTTTATATTGATAAAGTAATTGATCAGATTTGTAGTCAATTATCTTTAGAAATTGAGAAAAAAGAACTAACGATTCATAAAGATTTAGTATCTATCGAAGTATTCGCAAATCAACATCGCATTGAACAAGTCATCACGAACTACATGACAAATGCGATCCGCTATTCCCCTGTTCATGAACATATCTATATTTCAACGACAATAGAAGATGAGCAAGTGAAAGTGTGCGTGGAAAATAAAGGATCACATATTCCAAATGACCAATTAAATAAGGTTTGGGAACGTTTCTATCGCGGTGATACGTCTAGACATCGATCAGAAGGTAGTACTGGGTTAGGACTTGCCATTTCGAAAAATATATTAGACCTACATGGTGCGCAGTACGGTGTCATGAATACATCGGATGGAGTATTATTTTACTTTTGCTTAAATAAAAATAAGTGATAATATGGTTGGAAAAATTAACTATACTTTTCTTCTGTTGAATCGCCCTAGTCAAAAGGGCGATTTTTTATTACAGGCTAACGCTCCTAGAATTAGCCGACAGTTATTATTGTAAAATTTTTATCAATCTTTTAAAAAACTTTATTTCATCTTCATTTCATCTTTATTTGAGGAGGGTATTCTTACTTTAAGTGAGAAAGAGAAAGGGAGATGATAATATGAAAAAAATATTGGCTTTAATGATGAGTTTAATCGTAATGTTTAGTCTTGTTGCTTGTAGTAGTGGGAACACACAAAGCGATGAAAACAAACATAACGAACAAAATAATACTAACAAAGGTCATCAAGATAACAATAAAAATAGCAATCGAGAAGACCTTTCGTTAAAGGTAAGCAGAGATGAGAAAAAAACGATTACAATCTCTGTCTTAGGGAAACATCCAGACTTTGTATTAGCTGCAAAGGAATACGAAAAAAAGCATCCAAATATCAAGATTGAACTGAAAAGCTTTGCATCGGGTGGTGGCGCATTATCAGCTCTTCAACTTGAGAAATACGTGGCACAGACCACTACAGAGGTGTTATCTGGAAAGGGCGCAGATTTATTCATTTTAAACGACCAAAGTTTGCCGTTAGATCGATACATTGATAAAAATGCCTTTGTTAATCTTAATCAATACATTGAAAAAGATACGTCTTTTGACAAAAGTCAGTATTACATGAACATCCTCGAACACTCTAAAGTGAATGGTGGTCTTTACGTTCTGCCTACGCATTTTTCCTTAGGGGCTTTAATTGGGAATCAAGAAGCGATTTCGAAAACAGGCGTCCAAATAGATGACCGTCAAAACTGGACATGGGATCGTTTTACAGAAATAAGTAAGCAGTTAAAGGCAAAAGGGACACTTGATACAGCAATGGTAGTTTCACCTGTTGGTATCTTAAATCCTTTAGTATTCTCGAATGAAAACTACGACCAACTTGTTGATACAGAGAAAAATGAAGCCCATTTTGATTCTCCATTCTTTATTGATTTACTCGAACGAGTAAAAAAAATGTATGACGATAACGTTTTATCGGATAATCAGGTCGGTGTGATGAGAACAACGTATTTTACTAGTTCACCAATCTATTCTGCAAATGATTATGCGATGCGTGCAGCTATTTACTATCAGAATGCGGCGAACATTTACGATTTTCCACATTCTTCTGAAAAAGAATCGGGTGTTACCTTCTCTGGGTACGATCGCTATGCGATGAATGCAAATTCCACTGTCAAAATGGAAGCATGGGATTACCTGAAATTTTTACTTTCTTATGAGATTCAAACTCAATCAGTAAGCGGTATGTTTCCTGTGAATATCGCGGCAAATGAGAAGGAATTTACCGATGTAATAGAAGGAAAAGTAGAAAATACAAAAGGTAGTGGCGGAAAGGGTGGCAAAGGTGGCGCAGTAACGGTTTCAGAAGCTTCACTTGAGCCATTGAAACAAATGATTTCTGAGGCGAATACACAAATACGATGGAATGAAAAAATCAGAACAATCATAGAGGAAGAATCAAATAGCTATTTTAAGGGTCAAAAATCTGCTCAAAGTGTGGCGGATATTATCCAGAACAGAGTAATGACCTATTTAAACGAGTAGAAGAATAAAGAAATTTCTAGGAGACCACTCAAAATGGTCTCTTTTTATATCCAGTTTTATGATCTTTCAATTTTTAGAAAAATAGTTTGTGAAAGAATGTACTTAAGCTAACGGGTGCTTTAATTGAAGATCCAGCTGCTATTTTTAT
>NZ_JBALOS010000235.1:263-9334 GCF_036962765.1 Neobacillus drentensis | reverse complement strand
AAAGTTGATTAGCTCATTTTGTTACGTTGGCTTAGTTTCGTAATCGAAACTAAAAGTTATTGTTTGTTTGCACGATTTTGTTTGTTTAGTTTTCAAAGAACAAAGGACAAAGTCTCATCATAAAGAAGCGACAAAAATTATCATACTATAATTCTCACAAATAAGTCAACATATTTTTCAATTAAAATATTTAACTCGTTCGAAGAGAACTTTTACATAATAACATGTCCTTTACTTTAAATTCAAGGTGAAATTTTTTTCAAAAAATAAGAGCAGTGATTAAATGCATAAACCACTGCCCCTTTGCAAATCTTTAATTTTTAATAGATTACCTTATTATTCAATCTTAAGGTTTTTCCATTCCTCATATAAGGAAGGATTGATCCTCTTAACATGTGCTAAAAATTCTTCCAAATAACCGAGTTTTTTTAATCCTGTAAACATTTTAGTTGGGACAGACCTTACTGTATACAAAGCCCTTTTGTGATCGATCACTTTTATTTCTTCACGTTCATTAAAAAAAATATGGCGGACCTCAGTGTCCAGTCTAGCAAAACCAATCTTTTTTAATTCATCTAACATGAATAAAATCTTTTTTACAATTGATTCAGGAAGTTGTTTCTCCTTTTTCAAGTAAGCTTTAAGATTACCTCCATTCACAAACTCCATCACGATATAATTAGAACCATACTCATAAAGTCGGGGAATAACAGAACTCGATTGTCCTATTTGCAGTGCGTTTAGTTCCTTTTTTTGGTTATCTTCATTCACATATACTTTGACACACGTCTCAGGTGTCAATTGGAAAATTGATCCATCTGCACCTTTCCCAATCATTTTATAACCGCTTAAGTCTTGAATTGTTACTTTACCATTATTTTTCGCTATGATTTTATAAAAATCTTTCATATCTAATCTCCTTCTATATCTATCCTACTATTTATTTTCTTGGATTTTATGTCCCTTTATAATATTTTAAAGTTTCGTTTAATCCTGTTTGCAAATCAAAGATCGGTTTCCAAGACAAAAGATTCACAGCACTGGTATTATCCAATCGACTATACCGAATATCCCCTTTTCGTTCAGGCATCACGATGGGCGATATATTGGTAGATGTGAGTGATTTAACTTCCTGAAATAGATCGTTTATACTTGTCTTAGAATTAGTGCCGATATTGAAAATTCCATTTGTCCCCTTTTCAATGGACATTATATTGGCATACGCGACATCTTTCACATACACAAAATCTCTCGTTTGTTCTCCGTCTCCAAATATATATGGCGATTCACCTTTTAGCATCTTTTTAAAAAATATCGAGATGACTCCACCTTCTCCTTTAGATGATTGGCGCGGGCCGTAAACATTCGCATATCTAAGGATTGTGTAAGGAAGTTGAAAAAGTTGACTAAATGTCTGAATGTACAGTTCTGAAGAATATTTGCTGATCCCATAAAAGGATTGAGGCTGAATGGAGAATGTTTCCTTTATACTACATTCATCTTTTATCCCATATACGGCACATGAAGATGCAAATATGAATTTTTGAACATTAAACTTATGGCAGCAGTCTAATAAACGAATCGTGCCAAGAATATTTTGGTTAGCATCATCGACTGGATTTTGTACGGAAAAGGCAACATCCACTTGTGCTGCCAAATGGATCACAACATCTGGTTTTTCCCTTACAAATACAGTCTCTATTTGTGGAGAACAGATATCCATATTAATAAAACGAACATTGGGTTGGACAAATTCTCTATTACCTGACACTAAATTATCCACAACAATCGGTTCATACCCAGATTGAATTAATAAATCAACAACATGGGAACCAATAAAACCAGCTCCACCAGTCACGAGTACCTTCATCCAGACTCACAACCATCATTTTTAATTCTTAAAGAAGAACGTCCAATCTTTTCCATTCAAAAAAAACTCCTTTAATGGTTTTAGACATTAGTTGTTCCACTACTATAATCCTAGTTCTTTTCCCCAAACCTCAATTTTCTCAAGGTATCTCTTAAGAAGTGAGCTTTTTCCTCCATCCAGCACTTTTTGCAAGTGACTAGAAAGCTTTTTTTCTAGTGTTCTTTGTAAATAGGCCTTTTTAAGCAGGTTGAGTGGATCTTCATTGAAGGTTATCCCATATTTCTGCATTTCCTGGCAATAAACCTGAACACATTTCCTCCGAATCTCTTCTTCCCTCTTCTGCCAATCTGAGCGAAAATCTATTAGTAATTCAACCAAAACGACCAAATCATACCAACATGGATAATGCTTTGCTGATTCCCAATCAATTAGAGACACTTTCCAATTCTCATTTTCAACATTCGCATTTTCACAGCAAATATTGTGTACATGAAGGTCTCCATGGATAAGACATTGACCACCTTCAGTAATTTCAGGAAAAAAAACAGGACCCTTTTTTAAAATACGTTTGATCATTTTATACCTTGGTTCCACCAATTCTCGTAAATTAGGATCTTTCATTGCCAATTCCAGGCTCTCTTGTGCTTTTTTGACTCCTTTCGTTCGTTCCTTCATCTTCTCTTCAGAATCAAAATAAGGCAGAGAGGAGTCAAATAGATTTGCATGCTGCAAAAATCGTTGTTCAAACGTAATAGCATGAAATTTTGCTACCATTGGGATAATTCGTTCTAAATGCTCGGGAGTTAATTTTATTTGTCCTCGCAGGGGCCGCAAACATTCAGTAAACATCCATGTTTCATTACCATTTACCTTCGGTTCAAGCCAATACAATTTTGGCATAAACTCATGGTATATCTTATAGGCTTTTTGATACATATTGATTTCCAGCCTGTGATTTTCTTTCAATGGCAGTTTGTATATTTTAAGCACAATCGGAATGATGTCCTGTCCATCTGAAAGTACCAACTTCCAAATACTTGTCTTTTCCCGTGAATTTTTGAGACATTCTATTCTTTCTTCGACCAATTTTACTTTTTTACCAAGAACATTATTAAGCTTTTTTTCCCAATCAAATTGCTTCCAACATCTAATGATCTCTTCTAAACTATTCAAACAGAAAGTTCCCTCCCAATATTGTCATTTCTTACTGTCTCCCCCATAAATTTCGCAAATGGGATACAAAGCTACGAACAAATGGCATGGGGTCATTCCAAGCAAATAGTGCCTCAACCTTTTTTCCAGATAAGCTCTTTATCCACTCAAATAATTTCATTTCCCCAGCTTTTTGTTTTTGGCGAAAGGAAAGAAAATCACGGACAAAGTAAACCCATTTGACCCCTTCTTTCTGCTCTGTCACTGGTGTTGGATTTTGCCCGGTAAGGGATAAATAATACAAGTAGGCCAAATTGACCCCACAAGCACTCGATAACGCTTGAGTTAAACCTATTCTTGAATTGATTTCGATAAATTTCAATTTCCCATCTCTTGGGTCCCGTTTAAATTCGGCAATAGCCAAACCTTTGAATTGAATATCTTTTAGAAAGGTAGTAGCGAGTTGAATGACTTCTTCGTCCCTAATACTAAGGGCAAGAGCAGTGGATCCAAAATGAGGAGGAAATTGATGTAATTTTTGGTTCATCCACAAGCCAATTAAATTCATCTTTTCGTCAAAAAATGTTTTGACGGAATAAATACAATCCTCATCACCAGGGATGACTTCCTGGATCATTAGTTCACCGAATGGCCGATAAAAAAGGTACTCTTCTCTCAATTGGGAAGGCTGTTCTACTACAATGGCTTTCTTATAAAGTCGATGATCGATATTTGAGCGGAAATGAGAAGAATAAACTGGTTTTAATATACAAGGGAAGGTAATTTGATGGATGATTTGCTCAAACTGTTCTTCGTTATTTATAGCGAATGTTTTGGGGCATGGCACATTTGATTTCAGGGCCAATTCATACGTTAATCTTTTATCTAATACGGCTTCGACCAATGTGTGTTTAGGTAATATAAACCGATAGTAGTGTGAAAGGACAAATCTGTTTTTTGAAATAAACTGAACAAAGTCATCTGACCCCGCATACAGGACGGCCTTTTGTCCAAACTTTTGTGCCATTCTGGTAAGTAATAGAATTAATGCAGGCGCCTCACTGACTGGATTTGGACAAATTCCACAAGTGGCAAACCGAGTTTTTCCGATTTCATATTTTCCTTTCGTATCAAAGGCATATACCTTTATCCCTTTTTTCGCTAGACTCCTCACAATCCCTATCCCGGTTGCACTTAGATCAAGAACAACGGCAGGAACATCATGTCGCATTGCTTTTTCCTCCTTTCATAATAATGATTGATAGATTTTTTCAATTTTCTGAACCATTTTATTAACGGTTAAATGTTGTTGTGCAAATTCATGGGCATTACTTGCTAGTTCTTTCCTTAATGATTGATTTCGTAACAGGAGTAATAACTTTTCTGCAAGTTGCTTTGGATTAGCTGGTTCAACTACAAATCCTGAGTAGTTATCTTTAATGATTTCCGGAATGCCGCCACAATTCGTCGTAAGAATAGCCTGATTGGTAAACATTGCCTCGATTAATGAGATTGGCAGCGTATCACTTGTGGTTGGAAGAACAAAAATATCTGATTCGCTTAACAATTTAGGTATGTCTTCTCTGCTTCCTAAAAAGGAAACGTTTTTTAACTTCAACTCACTAACCTGCTTCTCAAGCGTGCTTCTCATCTCACCATCACCTACAATCCTCACTTCAACATTTTTCAGATTGTCTTTAATAAGTGCAAGAGCTTTAAATAAATACTCATGTCCTTTGCGGGGGCGTAGGCGTGAGACACAGGTAATTACCGTGTTGCGTTGGCTTTTTTTACTTTTCTTCTGATTATTCCTTCCACCAAAATCTATCCCAGTATAAACAGTGGTTATTTTATTTTCCTCCGTGCCTAAATTTATTAGAATTGGGCGAAAGACATCACAAAGGACGATTACTTGAAAGGCATTTTTAATGGCTTGTTTATCAATGGCGGAAAAATAGCTTTCCTCAACCGATCCTTTTTCCATCAAGTTAAACTTTAATCTGTTTTGGGTCATAAATCCGTGAGGTGTAAAAAGAAGAGGTATTTGAAAGGATTGGTTTAGGATCCCTATTACATTAGCTGTATATCGATCTTGTGCGTGGATAATATCGTATTCTGCCAGATTAATATTTTTTAGCATCGTATAATAACTGTATAGCTTGCTGATATTGTGTAGAATTTTTTTATTATAGCTGCCATAACGATTGAGAAAAAATTGCTTGAATTCATCAGAAGATCGATCGCGTAATGCCTTCATTTCCTCTGACTGAAAAGAGTTTAGTGCGATTACATCAACACTATGTCCTAAATTTTCCAAGCCAGTTTTGAGTGAAGTGATATAGTTCTGCAGGCCACCAATCATTGGATATTCCCAAAACGTTGTGATTAATATCTTCAATTTTTTGTTTTGTAGTACTGGTGATTCGATTGGCCACCACCTTTCTATCTCATATTCTTCTCCATAAGGCTCATTGACCCCATAATATTGATCCATTGCAGAGATTAAATAAGGAAAAAGGGTCGGTAAAAAAGTGTGGTCATTAGGAGGATAATCTGTCATTTCCATACCCTCCTAATGATTTCAAAAGCTTCCGCGTACTCGACCCCAACCGTCATTCCTCTGACGCGCGCTAAGTATTTCACTCCGTCATAGGAACGTGGATGTGGGAAGGGTCTCATTTCTACATCATAATGGTGAAGAGATTTGAGCTTGTCGTCGATGGTATCTGTAATATCAACAAAATAATTGGGTTTAAATTCTTTATCATTTGTATGTTGGCTCCATTCACTGGAAGAAACCGTTTCAAAACAAAGAATCTCAACCGGTTTTTTTCCAGGCAATGGCCGGGCTGCTGTTAACACTGCCTGGAACAAAATTTGGTGGTCCTTGTTGGTGTCACCATAATGATGGGTGAAAATCATTGAAGGAGCATATTTGTCCAAAAGCCCTTCGATAGATTTGTTGATTTCAACAAGAGGTATGGTCTCCAATCGAAGATTGGGGTATTCCAAAAATAGCACCTCTTCCACTCCTAATTGTCTGTTTGCCTCCAGCATTAATGGCTGAATCCGATGCTCCTCTTCCTTACGTCCCTTAACAGCAATAACAGTAATTACCTTATAGCCATGATTAATTAACTTCTTAATGGTTCCGCCGCTCCCAAGAATCTCATCATCAGGATGAGCGGCAATCACTAACACATTCTCACTCATTAGGACACCTCAACTCCAGTTAAAATAGTTTTCTTGTAATTATATGAAGATAAGTTAGAGTCGATATGGACAAAGTGAAAAATAGGCGGATTCTTGGTGTTTTTTTATCTGTTTTGCTTAAACCTCTGGCTATATCACTAATATAAAAAACAAAAAAACATATGCTTTTCGCATATGTTCTAATGTTCTGGATTTAGTTA
The DNA here is from genome assembly GCF_036962765.1 of Neobacillus drentensis. GTDB lineage: Bacteria > Bacillota > Bacilli > Bacillales > Cytobacillaceae > Neobacillus > Neobacillus drentensis_C. The sequence continues at coordinate 2,899 of NZ_JBALOS010000235.1, read as the reverse complement.
ATTTTACTTTTTTCCATTAAGTTTTTTTCAAACGCTTTCACAGTTAGCGGTTTACTAAAATAACCCTTGGGCTTCCATACACTTTTGTTGGAACCTTGAAAGCAATCAATTGATTGGAGCAGAAGCATTGCTTCGTTGGAATCATCCCCAAAAAGGATTTATTACTCCTGCGGAATTCATACCTGTCGCAGAGGAAACCGGTTTTCTTTCTAATGCCTTACGCAGATGGCCTTCTACTTCTAATTCATGATGAAATTTTTCTTTTAAATCTTCTGTAAAAAATTGATAATTATTCTTTCCGAGGCTTTTTGCAAAATACATCGCTAAGTCAGCATTTTTTATTAATGTATCAAAGGTTTCACCATGTTCAGGAAACATACTAATCCCGATACTAGGTGTTACAAAAATCTCATTGTGACTTTGATAAAATGGTTCAGATAAATGGACTAGGATGGATTGAGCAACTTCACGGGCTCTTTGAACATTTGAATTAGAAAGCAGAACCGTAAATTCATCACCGCCATACCTGGAGATAATATCGTTTTGATCAACTAGATCTTTGAGTTTAGTTGCAATTTCAATGAGTAATTTGTCACCTATTTCATGCCCAAACGTATCATTTACGGGTTTAAACCTGTCCAAATCCAAAAACAGCAACGTAAAATTTTCATGACGTTCTTTTGAACGTTTTACTAGGCCGTCGAGTTTCTCCCTTAACAGGTATCTGTTTGGGAGCCCGGTTAATTGATCATGATAGGCCATATGCTTTATCATTTTTTCGGTTTTTATTCTTTCCGAAACATCAATAACCGTTCCGATGATTGCCGTTTTCCCATGATAATCGATGCTTGATCCATAAATTTCTAAGGTTATCACCCTTTTATCTTTTCGGATTACTCGATATTGGTTTGTAATTGTTGACACTTCATTCGAAAATAATTTAATTATATTTTCAGTTACAATCGGCAGGTCTTCAGGATAAATTACCTGCGCTAAGTTTAGTGACAAGAGCTCTTTTTCATCGTAACCGGTCATTTCACAAATCCGTGGATTAACATAAACTAATTTCTCATTTTGAAAAATATAAACTCCTACTAATGAATTTTCAACTAAACTTCTGTATTTTGCTTCGGCTTCCATAAGATTTTTTTGTGCTTTTTTTTGCTCGGTAATTTCTTTAATGATTCCGTAGACACCAATCACTTTATCTTTGATAATAATCGGTATATTTGTAGCCTTAACATCTCGCTGATTCCCTTCCTTATCATATATTGAACACTCATATGTAGTAGCAAGACCCATGACTGCCTGCTTAAAATGAGAATTTGTTCGTTCAATATCATTAGGAACTAGAAACGCAGTAAAAGGTTTATTCATTATATCTGAAATCGTGAAACCGAACAGTAACACTGCTCGATTGGCACTTATTAATTTTCCTTCTAAATCAAAGGTAATGATGACATCTGGATTTTGATCGAACAATGATTTGTAATATTGTTCATTGAGTTGAAGTTGCTCGGACTGCCGGGAAACTTTTCGAACAAACATGGCAGTAACCAATAAAATGATTACAAGCATAGCTGATAACGATAAAAATATGTATATGGATTGATGTAAGGAAATTTCCTGCATCCATGATAAACCTCCGAATATTGTGTTTCTGTTCCTCTTTACTCATACACGGAGAACAAAAAAACATATGCATTATACATATGCTTTCTAAAACTGGAAATTTTATTCAAGGCTTATTGACTTTAATAGCAGCAATGATGGCAGGGCCGACTTGCTATAAAGTTTTTCCATGTGCTTAAAATCTCGTTAACTTTTTCATAATCTCTGTTTTTCGTTCCTTATCCTTAATTCTTGTTAAATCAAGCGCATATTCGTGACCCTTATTTTTCGATTTTAGGATTTCCCTTATTGCATTTTTTACACTTTCTTCCGTATCCGTAACCATAATCACTTTCCGCAGCATCTCTTCCCCACCCTTAGGATTCATTTATTTTTCTAGTCTGATTAATTGCCTTGCTTTTAAAAAAGGCAGAAAAAGAAGAATTAATCAAAGCAACACAGATGGCGGTAATGATAAAGAAGCCGATTGGTACAAGAACAATCCAGGACTGTGTATAAAGATAACTGATATCACTGCCAATAACACCAGACCATTCATAGGAAATCGTTCGTGGAGGTGTATCTAGATCACCATAATGAGTCCCTCCAAAAAAAAGCTTCATAAATCCAAGATGTGCAAGAAGCTGTAAGGATTGAATAAATTGCTGCCCAAATAATAAAATCCACTTTTCATACACATGAGGGACAATATGTTTAAAAAAGATACGGGTTTTACCCGCGCCAAGTGTTCTTGATGCTTCGATAAAAGATTCTTTCTCGATTAGCCTCATTTCATTGGCGACCTGAAGGCTCAAATTCGGGATGGCAATCATTACTAGAATGAAAGTTTCAAATATGGCACGTTTCCAAAAAGGTGTATGAAACCCATCAAGTGGCATCCATAATACACTATACAAGATAAAATAGGCAATAATGGTTTGCGGAACAACAGAAAAAGGCTCAAATAAAGTTTTCATACCGTTGTAAATACGATTGTTTAACGAGTATCTAAAAGAACCTATTAC